>JAJYAF010000009.1:0-15417 GCA_021779655.1 Pseudomonadota bacterium | reverse complement strand
CACGCAGGTCCGGATCGGGGCTGCCCGCTTCCACGACGCCAAGACGCTTATCGAGCAGCCACGCCCGGGCGGTGGCATCCGCCAGCGTATCGGCCAGCGCCTTTCCGAATTCCAGCACCTCCACGCTGCGCTCGCGCAGCGCGTCCACGAAGGCATCGTGCTCCTGGCGGGCGCGCTTCACCCAGATCACGTCATCGAATAATAATTCGTGGCAGTTCGCCGGCGTGAGGCGGGCGATGCCGAGATCGGGCCGGTGCACCAGAACCTCGCGCAGTTTTCCGATTTCCGAAAATATCCCTGGGTTTGGAAGCGTGCTCATCATCGGCTCTCCTCTGATTTACGCCGCGGATGTTGTTCGCGGCTCCGGTCTAGACCAATATCTTAGCGGGCGATTCACGGTTCAGATCGACGCATGATCGCGTCGATCTGAACCGGTCGCGCGCTAGGCACGGACCGCGTAGCTGAACAGCCGCACCGATCCATCCTCCGCGCTTTCACGATAGACGCCTTGAATCTCCGCCTCGAAGCCGGGAAAGAGATTGCTGCCTTCTTCCGCCATGCGCAGGTAGGACAGAACCGGAGAATCGGCCGCGCCGTAACGCTCCCCAGGCAGGACGAGGCCGATGCCTGGCGGATAAACCAGAGCGACAGTAGCGGCGATACGGCCGCTTAACTGTTCCAGGGGCAGATAATCCACCTTGTTGTGCATGAGGCATTCCCAGGCCGCGCGCGGCAGCATCGCCTGCTTCGGCAGAAAAGCGGCCTGGAACAGTTCCCGTTGCAGGCGGCTGGCCTGATGGCGGCGATAGAAATCGTGCATGCCCGCGCAGAGTTCGCACAGGCCCATGCCCGCATAAGTTTTCCGATGCCGCGCGGCGAATTCCGGCATGGCCAGGCTTAGCGGCACGTTGGTATCGTGCATTTCCTTGAAAGCGACCAGCGCGGCGAGCAGCGTGCCCGCTTTGCTCGCCTCCAACCCAGGCGTGAGCAGGAAAAGGATGGAATTGAAATCGTTCTTTTCCGGAACGATCCGCCGCTCGCGGAGGAATTCCGCGAGTACGGGCGCCGGCACGCCATGCTCCGCATATGCGCCGGTTTTCCGGTCGAACCCAGGCGTGAGCAGGGTGAGCTTGTTGGGGTCGGTCATGGCATAGCCGGTAACGAGATCGGGAAAATGGTGCCAGGTGGCGGAAGGTTCCAGCGCCCATGCCTCGGGGCGCTGGGCGAGAATGTCGGTGGCAACCGCTTCCCAGGGTTCGCCCTGGAAACGGTCCGGCACGAACGGGTCGAAGAACCAGGCTCGCGCGGCATCGTCCGCGCGGGCGGCGTAATCCGCGGCCAGCGCGCGCAAGGTCTTGCGGATTTCGATGCCAAGGCGGATCGTCTCGTCCCACAGCGCCTCTCCGGCCCGGCCTTTCATCATTTGCGCGCCAACATCGAGCGACGCGAACAGCGGATAAAACGGAGACGTGGAATAATGCAGCATATAAAGCTCGTTGAAACGCCGTGCCTCCACGCGCGCAGCGCCTGCCACATGGGAATCCTTGATGTGAATTTGCGAGGCTTGCGAGAAGCCGGCGAGCTGCTTATGCGTGGATTGCGTGGCGATGATTCCGGGATCACCGGGCTTGACCTGCAATCCCATGGCGTAGCGGCCCTTGAACAGGAGATGGAATTTCATGAAGCCGGCCCAGGCTTCATCGAACAAGATGTATTCGCAAAGCGGCCCAACACGCTGCAAAATCATTTCGGCGCTGTAAATCGTGCCATCATAGCTGCATTGTTCGAGCACGCAGGCGCGGAAAGGCCGCGGCGCATCCGCAATGGACTTGTCCGCCACGAGCGGACTGTTGCGGATGGCGGCCCGAATGGCGCTTTCGTCCAGCGCATGCCAGGCAATGGGTCCGATGAGGCCGTGCGTGTTGCGCGTTGTCTCAAGGTGGATCGGCACGCCGCCGCCAAACAGCAGCGCGCCATGCACCGCGGCCTTGTGGTTGTTGCGGTCGAACAGCACGAGATCGCCTGGAGCGACGATTGCGGATAGTGCAATTTTGTTGGAGGCAGAAGTGCCGTTGAGGACAAAATAGGTTCGTTCCGCGCCGAAGATTTTGGCGGCCTCGATTTCCGCCTGCCGCGCCGGACCCTCATGCACCAGAAGATCGCCGAGTTCGACGACCGAATTGTCGAGATCGTTGCGAAAAATCGCCTCGCCCAGGTGCTCGACGAAGACATGGCCGATCGGACTTTTGCGATAGAACACGCCGCCATTATGGCCGGGGCAGGTCCAGAGCTGGTTGCCCTGCTCGGCGTAGTCCACCATGGCGCCGAAAAACGGCGTTTTCAGGCTGTTCGCATAGCGCAGAAGATGATCGGCGAGGTTGCTTGCGATGAAGGCCGGCGTGTCCTCTCCGGCGAACACATAGCCCGCGACATGATGCAGCGCGCTGACGCCGATCTCCTTGAACCGATGCCGTCTTGCGAGCAGGAAAATCGGCATTTCCAGACCGCGTTGACGAACCTGTTCGATGAATGTCTCGACATCGCCGAAAGCGGGGCCGGCGCCCCATTCCGCGAGCACGCAGCCGATGGCCGCATCGGCGGCGATGGCCGCCATCGCATCGCCGAGATTTTGTGCCTGCGTTATGGCGATGCCGCGAGCGGCAAGAGCGCTCATGGTGCCATCGAGATGCCTTTTTTCCGTGCCGCTCAGTTGCGAGGAATCCACAGCCAGCAAAAAGCGAAACATTAGTTCAAAACGCATCGGGCAGTCTCCTCTCTGGCCCGGAACTGCCGCAAAGCGCCTCTCCATGCATTGATCGGCGTCAAAGAGGTTTGGGTTTGACGGATGCGCGTGCATGTTTCCGGGTGAGTGCCTTGCCAGAATTCAATATAAATATCGTTTTATTTTATGGATGACGATAATATTGACGGCGATAAGACTCGCATACAGCGTTGGGCATTACCTCAAACGTGAGGGCGCTTTAGTTAAAAGATTGATGCACATCAAGGCATTTGGGCGGTGTAATGCTATTATGATGGCGTTTTTCGTTTTCTCGGGAAGTTTAAGCTTCTTGGGGAATCATATTGAAGCCGAAGTTCATGCGCGCATCAGTGACGATTCAGGAGCTGTTATCCGATTTTGCGGAACGGGACTGTGAAACGGCCATATTCTCAGTTGATGGCACGCGGGTTGAGACAACGACGTTTGCGCAATTGTACGCAGGAGCCAATAGAATTGCACGTGTTTTGTCATTCATGGGGTTGGCGGCCGGTATAAGGATTGGCCTCATCGGTTCCAATAATGCTGATTGGATCGAATCGTTTTTTGGCATCGTCGCCGCGGGGTGCGTGGCTATACCCATCGATGCTCAAACCGCGGAAGGCGATCTGCGGCGAATGCTCATGATCGGAGAATGTCATCTGGTGTTGGCTGGACCGGAACAAGCCACGCGGCTTCGCGCCTTAGGAATTGAACATGCGCCACTTGGCTGCCGCGGAATGGCGGAAAACGATGCAATGAATACATGTACAGCAAGACCCGAGAATGCGGCGGTACTCGTTTTTACATCCGGTACTACGGGCACACCAAAACCCGTAGAACTTACCCACGCCAACATCATGTCCAACGTGATGGCGCTTCGGTCGGAAAAAATCGTCGGCTCGGGTGATCGCGCGCTCGTGCCGCTTCCGCTTCATCACATTTATCCGTTGACGGTGGGTACGCTTACCGTGCTCGCCAGCGGCGCCACCGTTATTTTCCCATCGGGACTGAGCGGGCCGGAGCTGGTGGAAGCGATGCGCACCGGGGAGGTTACAGCTTTGCTCGGGGTGCCGGGCTTGTACAGCTCGCTGTTGGCGAGCTTGCGCGCCGGCGTTGCGCGGCGGAAAGGTCTAACGGCTCCGTTGTTCTCGGCGCTGCTGACACTCTCAAGCCTGGCCAAGCGGCGATTGGGGATAAATCTCGGGCATGTCATGTTTCGACGGGTGCGCGCGGAAATTGGACCAAACCTGCGCTTGCTCGTCAGTGGTGGAGCCGCGCTGAAGCTAGCGGACGAACGGGTGCTCAATGCACTTGGTTGGCAGGTATTGACCGGATACGGTCTCACGGAAACCTCGCCGATTCTTACGTTCAATAGACCACGGCATTCACGTATCGGAAGTGCTGGCCAGGCTTTGCCCGGCGTCCGCTTACGTATCGTCAATCGGGACACCGGCGGTATTGGTGAGATCCAGGTCGCCGGCGTTTCTGTCTTTGCCGGCTACCTCAAGGATGAGGCCGCCACGCGCGCCGCCTTCACGCCGGATGGCTGGTTCCGCACCGGCGATCTCGGTTATCTTGATGCGGACTGCTACCTCTATGTCACCGGGCGGGTAACGGAAACGATCATTCTTCCGAACGGGAAAAAGATCAATCCGGAGGAACTGGAAGCGCAGTATATGGCCGATCCGGTGATCCAGGAAATTGCCATCTTCGGTAATATCGATGGTCTTGTGGCCCTGGTTGTACCGAATGAGAGCCTGTTGCGAATGAGCGGTACATTGCGGGCGCATGACCGGATCGCCGATGCGATCCTGATCCGGGGCCGGACATTGCCTTCCTATTTGCGGCTCAGCGGGTTTGCAATTACCCGGACGGCATTGCCAAGAACGCCGCTCGGAAAACTTCGCAGGTATCTTTTGCCCCCACTTTATGCACGTTCGGTGCAACGGGATCAGCCTCAATCCGTGCAGCCCGTCACACCGGCTGCATCGCCACAAGATCCTCGCGCCGCCGCGCTTTGGCAATGGTTGCGCGCGCGCTATCCTGGTAAGACGCTGGTTCCCGATACAAGTTTACAGCTCGACCTTGGCGTCGATTCACTTGGCTGGATCGATCTTGGTCTCGCTCTTCAACAGACCTTCGGCATCACCCTCAGCGAACAGCAGATTTCGCACATCATCACGATTGACGATCTCCTGCGTGAATCCTTGGCCATGCAGATCAATGCATCCCCGCTTTCCCCGCGGGAAGATGCCGACACCTGGCCCGCCCCATACGGGTTTATTCTGCATGGTCTGCGGGCGATCGGAGAACCATTGCTTCGGCTCGTTATGCGATCTGGCTTCCGACTGGATGTTGATGGAATAGAGTATTTGCCAGCTCCGCCGTTTGTAATCTGTCCAAATCATACGAGTTATCTGGATGGCTTCGCACTTGCGGCAGCATTGCCGCACCGTGTGCTGGACAACAGCTATTTTGCCGGTTGGACGGGGCTGCTTTTTGCAACGCGATTGGAAAGGCTGTTCAGCCGGACAGCACAAATCATCCCGGTTGATCCCGACCGCGCCGTTGCGACGGCTATCGCCACTGCCTCTGCCGTGCTCCGTCATGGCAAGACGCTAATCTGGTTTCCTGAAGGCAAAATAAGCCCGGACGCCAATTTGCAAAAATTTCAGCCAGGCATTGGCGCTGTACTGAAAAATCATCCCGCGCCCGTTGTGCCGGCTTGGATCAGTGGCGCTGCAACAGCGCTCCCGCCAGGCAAAAAGATTCCGCGCCTCCATTCCATAAAGGTTAGCTTCGGTCCCGTGATCGAAATTACCGCCATTGCCCGGGCCGCTGCCGAAGGGGCGGCCACTACCGAAAGAACGTATGAGGAACTGATTGCCAACAAAATCCATGAAGGCGTTTCCGCGCTTGCCTTTGCCTCCCGCGGGGGAAGATGTTCCCCGGCGAAGGGGCCTGAACAAAATTCGACACAAGAAGGAGAAGTAGATTCATGACTAAATCATCGGATATCCGGGCCTTCTCTCAACGTGAACTACCCAAGCCAAGAGATTCCGGCGGCCTACCGCTTTTCGATGCTTTCGCTCAAAGACGTTCGGTACGGGAATATTCTCCTCGCGATCTTTCCTTGAGGGTGTTGTCGGACCTGCTCTGGGCGGCCTTTGGCATTAACCGGCCCAATGGAGATAGAACCGTACCCTATTGGCGTCACGTCATGGTAATGGACATCTATCTCGCCATGAACGATGGCGTCTGGTTCTACGAACCGAACGCGCATACCTTGCTGCCGCATTTGCCGGACGATATCCGTGCCGAAACAGGGCATCAGGATTTCGTGGGAGTTGCACCGCTGAATCTTGTTTATGTCGCCCACGGGGAACGGATGGATGTTCCTGCCGCTGAACGTCGTCTTTATGCATCAGTGGATACGGCTTTCATTGGCCAGAATGTGTATCTAGCCTGTGCAGCCGAGGGTTTGGGCACGGTATTCAGGGGCGACCTGGATTACGTAAGGCTTGGTCAAATTCTGAAATTACCTGAAGAGCAATTTGTGACCTTCGCACAAACAGTCGGATATACTTAGCAACGGCTTGATTCTTTGATCAAGATCAAAGCTGCTGGATGACTATGTAGAATAAGGTTTGCAAGATAAGGTTTGCTGCCGGATGCTGCTTGGGGAATCTTTCCGCAATCTTCATCGCCGGGTTTGAAACTTGCGGCAAGAACAACGTGAACCAGGGAATGAACACAGGAGTGTCATAATGAACGAGCAGTCACGCGCACCAGACGCGCCCGGAAGCGCGAATGCCGGAACCACGGCGGAGCAGCCGAAATCGCGCCAGCTTGGCGTCGTCCTGCTCACCGGCGTCGTCATCAGTTCGATGATCGGCGGCGGGTCGTTCAATCTGCCGCAGAACATGGCGCAAGCCGCCGGGCTCGGGGCGGTGGTTATCGCCTGGATCGTCACGTTCGTGGGGATGTTTTTCCTGGCGAATTCATTCCGGACTCTCGCCGACAAGCGGCCAGACCTTACCGCTGGGATCTACTCCTATGCGCGCGAAGGCTTTGGCAAGTTCGCCGGCTTCATGATGGCCTGGGGCTATTGGCTGAGCGCGGCGTTCGGCAATGTCGCCTTTGCCGTGCTGGTGATGCAGATCCTTGGCTATTTCTTTCCCGTTCTCGGCAATGGTCAGAATATTCCCTCGCTGATCGGCGGTTCGGTGCTGATCTGGTTCATGTGTTTTCTCGTGCTGAGCGGGGTGCGGCGCGCTGCGACGCTGAACGTGCTGGCGAGTGTGCTGAACATTCTCACGATCGGGCTGGCGGTGATCCTCATGGCGGTGTTCGCCAAGGGCGCGTATTTTCACCTGGATATCTGGGGCAAGGCCAATCATCTGGGCAGCGTTCTTGGCCAGGTGAAGAGCACGATGCTGGTGACCCTTTGGGTTTTCATCGGCATTGAAGGCGCGGTCGTGATTTCCGACCGTGCGCGCAAGCAGAGTGATGTCGGGATTGCCACGTTCGCCGGCCTTGGAATATGCACCATCCTGTACGCCTTGCTTTCCGTCCTGCCCTTCGGCAGCATGACGCAGCCTGAGCTTGCAAAGCTCTCCAACCCTTCCGCGGCCTATGTGCTGAACGCGCTGGTGGGGCCCTGGGGCGGCGTGTTCGTGAATGTCTCCCTGCTGATTTCGGTGCTGGCTTCCTGGGTGGCCTGGACCATTCTGGTGGCGGAGCTTCCCTTCATGGGCGCGCGTGACAAGGTGTTTCCGAACTTTCTGTCGCATGAAAACCGCCACCATGCGGCGGCGCCCTCGCTCTGGATTTCCACCATCGTGATGCAGCTGATGATGTTCGTGGTGCTGTTCGCGCATAACGCCTGGATCTGGATGATCAGCATAACCGGCGTGATGGTTCTGCCGCCTTACCTCGCCAGCACGGCCTATCTGTGGAAATATTCCACCGTCGGGGGCTATCAGAGCAGCCCGAGCGAAACGCGGCGGGAATCGCTCGTCACTGGCATCCTTGGAACCGTTTACGCGGCATGGCTGCTCTATGCCGCCGGGCTGCAATACCTGCTGATGTCCACGGTGATGTTCGTGATCGGCGTGCCGATATTCTGGTGGGCGCAGCGCGAGCAGAAGGCGGCCCGGGCGTTCACCCCGGTGGAAGCGGTGTCCGCGGTTCTGCTGCTGGTCATCGCGGCTGGCTCGGTGATCCTTTTCGCCAAGGGGATCGTGAGTTTCGGCTGATCCCCGGCGCCGCAGGGCGCGGGGGCAAGAGCAGGGTTTGCGATGGCCGGGGCGGACGCCGGAAATGGAAGAAATCCTAATGGAAGAATCCCTCATGAACGAATGTCCGTCCGTGCTTTTGATCGGGCACCGGGCCGCTTCCAATTCGCCAAGCGGGCATGCCCTGGCGCGTCTGACGGAAGCGTTGCGGGGGCATGGCTATCATGTTCTCCATGCCCTCACGGCCGAGGATGGCCTGGCCGCGGTAAAATCGAATCCGGGCTTCGGCGCGGTGGGTATCGATTACGATTCCGGGGGCGACCAAATGGCGCTTGCCACGATCGAGGAGATCATCGGCGCGATCCGCGCGCGCTGCGGCAACCTGCCGGTCTTCCTGATCGTCGACAAAACCGGCGTGACCGACCTGCCGCTTGGCATCGTGCGGGAGGTGCGGGAATATATCCACCTGCTTGCCGATACACCGGTCTTCATCGCCAACCGGATTCACTTCGCGGTCCGGCAATACCGCGATGCGTTGCTGCCGCCCTATTTCAAGGCGCTGAAAAACTTCGTTGAGGCTGGCGATTACTACTGGGATTGTCCTGGCCACATGGGTGGCGTCGCCTATCTCAAGCATCCCGTTGGCAGGGAGTTCTTCAAGTTCTTCGGCGAGAATATCATGCGCGCGGATATCGGCATCGCAACCGGCGAGCTTGGTGACTGGCTCGAACATGCCGGACCGCCGCGCGAGGCCGAAGAGAGGGCCGCGAAAATCTTCGGCGCGGACTGGACGTTCTTCGTCGTCAGCGGTTCTTCCACCTCCAACCGGATCGTGACACAGGGGGCCGTGGGCGCCGAAGAGATCGTCCTGGTGGACCGCAACTGCCACAAATCGCTCAACCATGCGCTTACATTGGCGCGGGCCCGGCCGGTCTATCTCACGCCGACGCGCAACGGCTACGGCATGATCGGCCCGATTCCGCCGGAGCGGCTGGCGTCCGCTCATGTGAAGGCCCTTATTGCCGCCAGCCCGCTAGCCAGGGGCGCGGCAGGGAACGTGGCGAGTTACGCCGCAATCACCAACTGCACCTACGATGGCTTCTGCTACGATGTGGAACGCGTGACCGCGGCACTCGGGGCGAGCGTGCCGCGAATCCATTTCGACGAGGCATGGTATGCCTACGCAAAATTCCATCCGCTCTATCGCGGCCGCTTCGCCATGGGTGTCAGCGACGCGCTGCCCGACCGGCCGCTGATCTTCGCGGTACAGTCCACGCACAAGATGCTGCCCGCCTGGTCCATGGCCTCGATGATCCATGTGAAGCGCAGCGCGCGGGCGCCCCTTGACTATTGGGATTTCAATGACGCGTTCATGATGCACGGCACGACTTCGCCGTTCTATCCGCTGATTGCCTCGATCGACGTGGCGGCAGCGATGATGGCAGGTGCCTCCGGCGAATCGCTGATGCAGGAGGCGATCGAGGATGCGATTGCCTTTCGCAAGGCGGTCGCCTCCGTCGGGCGGCGGATCAAGGATGCCGAGGGCAGGGATGCCTGGTTTTTCGGCGTGTTCCAGCCCGATGAGGTCGTCGACCCGGAAAGCGGCCGGCGCTATCTTTTCGAGGATGCGCCGATGCCGCTTCTGAGCCGCGAGCCGCGCTGCTGGACCTTGGAGCAGGGGGCGGCCTGGCACGGCTTCGGCGATGCGGAAATCGGCGGCGGCTATTGTCTGCTGGACCCGGTGAAGGTCACGATCCTTTGTCCGGGCATCGGGCCGGACGGCGCGATGCATGATTCCGGCATTCCCGGCTACGTTCTCACGCGGTTTCTCGATTCGCGGCGTACGGAAATCGCCCGGACCGGGGATTACACGGTGCTGGTATTGTTTTCCGTCGGCACCAGCAAGGGCAAGTGGGGCACGCTGCTTGAAAGCCTGCTCGAGTTCAAGCGCCTGCATGACGAAGGCGCCACGGTGGCGGAAGCGATTCCGGACCTCGTCGTCCAGCATCCGGGCTATGGCGGGATCACCTTGGCGGCGCTTTGCCGGAAGATGCATGAACGGATGTGGGAATTACGGATTCCCACCCTTTTGCTGGATGCGGTGAATGCCGCGCCGGTGCCTGCCTTATCGCCCGCGGAAGCCTTCCAGAAAGTGGTTCGGCTGCGAACCGAACCGGTCCGTGTGGCGGATCTGGCCGGCCGCGCCGCCGCCAGCATGATCGTGCCATACCCGCCCGGCATCCCGGTGCTGATGCCCGGCGAGCGGCTGCCGGCGGAATCTGGCCCGATTATGGACTACCTGCTTGCCCTGCAAACATTCGGCCAGGAATTTCCCGGTTTCGAGCATGAGGTTCATGGCATTCATACCGATGCGCAAGGCAATTTCTGGGTGCGGGCGGTGGTTGAGGAAAACCGCCCGCCCATGCGGCGTGGTGTGGATGTGCGGCATCGGCCGGCCGGTGCGACAAGGAAGGCCAGGGCTTGATTCGGGGCCTGATTCGGGGGCCTGATTCGGGGGCCGGATTTGCGGGGCTTAATCGGGCGCGGCGACAGCTGTCAGCTGAGCGGCGAAACGGCAGACTGAGTACAAAAATCCTGGGGAGTTGAGGCGGATCAATCGTTCGCGCACCGCTTTGGGGTAATAACGACAGACGTGGGAACGCCGGCTTGTTTGATTGAGGAGATTGTGGTGAAAAAAGATTTTAATCATTTGCCGCTCGCCGCGACGATCCTGCTGGTCGACGACAAGCTTCATGAATCTTCCGCCATCGCCCGCGCCGCCCGCGAACTTGCGAACGACCTTGAGCGCCACCACGGTGAAATGCTTCCCGCGCGTTCCGTGGATGACGGCATTGCGATCGTCCGTTCGCGGCCCGACCTCGCCGCGGTTATCATCGACTGGGATCTGCATGACGATCCGGCGCATGCGAAGGCCAGGGAGATGCTGGCGGAAATCAGGTCGCGCAACGTCTCGATCCCGGTGTTCCTGCTCGCCGAGCGCAGCAGCGCGGCCCGCATCTGTTCCGATGTCATGGGCCAGGTGGAAGGTTTCATATGGCTGCTGGAAGACACGATGGAATTCATTTCCGAGCGAATTGCCGCGGCGGTGCGCCGCTATCGGGCGCAGCTTCTGCCGCCAATGTTTTCCGCCCTGGTACGGTTCACGAAATCGGCCGAATATTCCTGGCACACCCCCGGCCATACCGGCGGCACCGCGTTTCTGCGCTCACCGGCCGGCCGCCTGTTTCATGAATTTTTCGGCGAGACACTGCTGCGCGCCGACCTGTCCATTTCCGTGGGTGATCTCGGTTCGCTTCTTGACCATTCCGGGCCAATCGGCTCGGGCGAGCGCTACGCCGCGAAAGTCTTCGGCGCCGACCGCAGCTATTATGTCACCAACGGCACCTCCACCTCCAACCGCGTCGTCATGGGCGCCACGATCACCGAAGGCGACCTCGTGCTCTGTGACCGGAACTGCCATAAATCCGTGGAGCACGGGCTGACGCTCACCGGGGCCATGCCGGTCTATTTGATGCCGCATCGGAATTATCTCGGACTCATCGGCCCCATTCCGCCCGCGCGGCTGGAGCGGGAAGCGATCCGCCGCGCGGTGGATGCGGGTGGGATAGCGGAATCGGTTCGTCCCGCGCTCGCCATCATTACCAATTCGACCTATGACGGGCTGTGCTACAATGCGCAGCGGGTTGAGGAACTGCTGGCACCCAGCGTTGACCGGCTGCTGTTTGATGAAGCCTGGTTCGCCTATGCGCGGTTCAACCCGCTCTATGTCAACCGCTTCGCGATGCGTGATTCGGCGCGCGGCGCGGCCCAGGGCATGACCGTTTTCGCCACGCAATCGACCCATAAACTCCTGGCCGCGCTTTCCCAGGCTTCGATGATCCATGTGCGGGACGGGCGCGCCGCCATCCCGCATTCGCGCTTCAACGAAGCCTTCATGATGCATGCCTCCACCTCGCCGCAATACGCGATCATTGCCTCCGCCGATGTGAGCGCCGCGATGATGGATGGCAATGGCGGCCGGCAGCTTACCTCGGAAGCGATTGTCGAGGCGGTGGCTTTCCGGCAGATGATGGCCAGGCTGCAAGACGAATATCGCGGCCGTGGCGACTGGTTCTTTACGCTTTGGCAGCCGGATCGTGTTCCGGAGGGCAAGGGAGGTTCTCTTCCCTTCGCCGACG
Organism: Pseudomonadota bacterium; assembly: GCA_021779655.1. The sequence goes on along the minus strand of JAJYAF010000009.1, from coordinate 3,220 downwards.
CGCCACCGGAGCGGCTTGCGCAGGACCCTTCCTGCTGGGAACTAGTGCCGGATGCCGCCTGGCATGGGTTCGGCGGTCTGGAGCCGGGCTATTGCATGCTGGATCCGATCAAGGTCTCGCTGGTCACGCCGGGGATCGACCTTTCGGGACGGCCGATGGCGGATGGAATTCCGGCGCCGCTGGTTTCCGCCTATCTTCAGGCCCGCGGTATCGTTCCGGAAAAGACCACGAACTTCACCATTCTGTTTTTATTTTCCATCGGCGTTACCAAGGGAAAATGGGGATCCCTCGTCAGCGCGCTGATCGAGTTCAAGCGCGATTACGACGCCAACACCCGGCTTGCGCATGTGCTGCCGGAACTGGTGGAGACGAACCCGAAAGCCTATGGCGAAATCGGCCTGCGGGATTTGGGCCGGGCGATGTTCGGTGCCATGCGGGAGCACCGGCTGCCTGAACTGATGTCCGAGGCTTACGACACGCAGCCGGCGCGCGCTCGCACCCCAGCCGGCGCCTACCGGGCGCTGGTGCGCGGCGATTGCACGGTCGTTCCCTTGGAAAAACTTGCCAATGCCGAAGCCGGCACCGCCGCCGTGCCCTATCCGCCGGGTATTCCGTTGGTGATGCCGGGCGAATTTTTTGGCCCCGCGGACGGCCCGATCCTTGGCTATCTGAAAGCGCTGGAGGCGTTCGACCGCGCCTTTCCGGGCTTCGGCCATGATACGCATGGCATCGAAATCCAGGACGGTGTATATTATGGAACGCAGCTGGCCCGGATTTGAGCGCCGGCCCCATGCACGGACCATCCATTTTATTTCGTTATTGATTTCACGATGCATAAACAAGGAGAACCGTCATGCTCGGAGATTCCAAGTTGAAGGCGGCAGATGTCATGACACGAAACGTCATCGCCGTGACGGCCAACACCTCCTTGCGTTATGTGGCGAGATTGCTTGCGCGCAATGGCATTAGCGGGGTGCCGGTGGTGGAGGATGACGGCCGGGTGGTGGGCATGGTGACCGAAATTGATCTGCTGAATTGGCATGACGATCCGCCGGAAAACCAGGCTTGGTGGCTGGATATGCTGGCGGATGGCTTCGAGCTGTCGCCGGATTTTCTCGACGATGTACGTTCTGAGCGGGAGAAGGTGGAGAATTTCATGAACCGCACCATCGTCGCCGTGGAGGAGACGACGCCTGTTTCGGAGGTTGCCAAACGCATGATCGAGGCGAAGGTGAAACGCCTGCCGGTGCTGCGGGATGGCAGGCTCGTCGGCATTATCAGCCGTTCGGACCTGGTGCGCGTTCTGGCCGGATGACCGGCGAATTCCAGTCAGGGCAGGAATTCAGGGTAAACGAATCGGTTCATCCCCATAAAATGCAGCCGCGGTATCTTGATTAAGATTCCAACATGTGTTCGGCTTTGGTTTGAAAGCGTGCTTGGCGGGCCATATTCGGACAAAACGGGGCCAGCCGAACGAATGTGAGGATGAAGATGAGGGAGGAGAAATGACCGCCGAAATGCCGCGGCGCTTCGCGCCGGATCTAATGGCGGGCCAGGTAGCCTTGGTGACCGGCTCGGGCTCCGGCATGGGGCGTGCCACAGCGCTGGAAATGGCCTCTTGCGGCGCAAAGCTGGCGCTTTTCGCCCGGCGGGAGGAGCCGTTGCAGGAAACCGCGGAAATGATCCGCGCCAAGGGAGGGGAGGCTTTCGTCGTCCCGGGCGATACGCGCGACGAGGCGAGTATAGAGGCCGCCATGCACCGTATCAAGCAGCATTATGGCAAGCTCGATGTTTTGGTGAATAATGCGGGCGGCCAATTCATCGCCGCCGCCCGGGATCTCTCCAATAAAGGATTCGATGCGGTCATCCGGAACAATCTCATTGGCTCCTGGCAGATGACCCGGGCCGTGGCGGATCATTTCATGTTTGAACATGGTGGTTCGATCGTATTTGTAACCGCCATCTCCACCCGCACCGCGCTGACTGGCTTTGTCCATACCGTCGCCGCTCGCGCGGGCGTGACCGGAATGATGAAAACGCTGGCCGCCGAATGGGGGGAATACGGTATCCGGCTGAACTGCGTGGCGCCGGGCACCATCAAGACCGAGGCGCTTGGCCGCTACCCTATCCCGCTGGAGCGCTGGCGGGAACTCAACCGCTCGGTTCTCAACCGTATGGGAGCGGCCGAGGATGTTGCCGGGGCGATCATTTTCCTCGCCTCGAAGATCGGTGGTTTTATCACTGGCGAAGATTTATATATTGATGGCGGTGAGACGCTGCATCTGGGTCACGACGCGAGGGAGATGATCCATCCCGAGATGTTCCAGCAACGCCAGCGCGCGGATGGTAAGCATGTCTGACTCCTGCGCCATTGTCGATACCCAGACCACATCGCCATCGTCACGCTGAACGTCCTGGTACGGCGCAACCGCTCACCGTCAGCGAGACAAAGGGTATGCCATGGCGGGAAGATTGGGCGTTTGCGCGTTGTTGGCCATGCTGGGCTGGAGTCCAGCATGGGCGGGGGTCATAACGGATCCCGCCGAGATGGTGATGACGCTTTATCGCCCTTACGTGGCCGATGATGACGCTCTGGGCAATGATGGCCTGCTGGCCATAGCGGCACATGCGGCGCCGCGCCTGAAAAGCCTGATTTCGCGGGACCGGCAATGTGAGGCGAGGGAGGGCGGCGTTTGCCGGATCGATTTCGACCCGGTGATCGCCGGGCAGGATGCACAGTTGAACGGTAAATGGCCTGTTTTGTCCGTGCATTATACCCCCGACGGCGGTGAGGTTGTCTCGGCCCGTTTCACCAGCGGCGGTGTTCCGATGGAAGTGGATTATGAGTTCATTCGGGCAGGCAGTTCATGGCTGATACGCGATGTCAGGGGCGGCTCCGCCAACCCTGGTGGAGCATGGGATCTCCTCCGCATCCTTTCTGCGCCCATCTAGTCTTACTGTGTCATAAAATCATACGTTGTTGGCAGCAGGGGCATCTTGGCAATTTTCTTGTCAGTGCTTGGGCGATGGCGGTTCGAACGGATGTGATTGAGTTTGTCACGTGGCGCTCAGGCCGGGTTGGGTGTCAATCAGCTTTGAATACTGGCTCTGACTCACTTTTGATGTAATTGCGTGATGTTCTGGCGTTGGATTCATGAAAGGAATCAATGCCATGAAGGGATTCCGTCGAGTTTCGCTTGTCCCAGAGGGATTTGCAATC
>JAJYAF010000323.1 GCA_021779655.1 Pseudomonadota bacterium | reverse complement strand
CAATCCCTCGCGCATGGCACATTTCTCGGCTTGCCATCAGCGCTCTGGCTCTGGCTCGCGGTCATCGCCCTGGCATCGTTTCTGCTCCAGGCAACCGTGCTCGGCCGCGCGACCTATGCGATCGGCACCAATCTTCGCGCAAGCGAACTCGCGGGGCTCAGGGTGCGGGCCACCATCATCGGGCTTTACGGGCTTTCCGGCCTCACCGCTTCACTCGCCGGGATCATGCTGGTCGGCTTCGGCGGGCAGGCCTCGCTCGGCATGGGCGAGCCCTACCTCTTCCAGTCGATCGCCGCGGTGGTGATCGGCGGCGCCTCGATCCTCGGTGGACGCGGGCATTATCTCGGTGCCGTCGCGGGCGCGATCTGTCTCGTGGCCCTGATCAGCGTTTTGCTCGCGATGAACATGGCGGAATACGGCCGCAGCATCATCTATGGCGTGATCATCCTCGTGCTCTTGCTGCTTTATGGCCGCGAGGCGGGCGAGAGTTGAGCGCCGGTCATTCTCTTTCGGCGAATTTTCAGGAGTAGCGCGATGCAGCTCGGCTTTTTCACCATGCCCGTCCATCCTTTGGAAAAAGATTGGCGCAAGGCGCTGGCCGAGGATCGGGCCGCCTTCATCCTCGCCGACGAACTCGGCTTCGCGGAAGCCTATGTCGGCGAGCATGCCAGCGACCAGGCCGAGAACATCACTTCCTCGCCGCTGTTTCTGGCCTCCCTTGCCGGCGCAACCCGGCGGATCCGTCTCGGCACCGGGACGGTCAATCTTCCCAACCGCCATCCGGCGGCGGTTGCGGCCGAGATCGCGATGCTCGACCATCTCCTCGACGGGCGGCTCAATTTCGGCATCAGCCCCGGCGGGCTGCCTTCCGACTGGGAGGTGTTCGGGACGCTGGATGCGGATCGCAACGCCATGTTCCTGGAAGCGATCAACCAGGTTCTGGCGATCTGGGAGCGCGACCCGCCCTATGACATCGCTGGCAAATACTGGTCGGTATCCACCGCCCGCACGCTGATCGCCGAGATCGGCCAGGGCGTACTGCCGCGCCCGCTGCAGCGCCCGCACCCGCCAATCATCGTCACCGCGGTGGCGCCGCACTCAAAGGGCGTGACCGAGGCGGCGGCGCGGGGGTGGGACATGATTTCGGCGAATTTCCTGCTGCCGTGCTGGGTTGCGACACATTGGCCGCGCTTCGCCGAAGGCTGCGCCCGCATCGCGCGCCCGGCCGATCCGGCGTCTTGGCGCGTTGCCAAAAGCGTCTTCGTCGCCGACGACGCGGCGACCGCCCGCGCCTACGCGACCGAAGCCGCCAGCCCCTATCGCTTCTATTACGCGCAGATGCTGACCAAAATGCGCCGCGCCGGGCGGCTCAATCTGTTCAAAGCGAACCCGGAAATGGCGGATGAGGCGGTGACGCTCGATGATCTTTGTCGCGATCTGGTGATTTATGGCACGCCCGACCAAGTGGCCGACGAAATTCTGGCATTTCGCGACCAGGTCGGCGCGTTCGGAACCCTCCTTTACGCCGGGCATGACTGGCGCGACCCCGGGCTCGCACGGCGCTCGATGGTCTTGATGGCAGAACAGGTCATGCCGCGGGTCAACGCCGCCCTGGCGCCATAAACGCCTGCCCCGAGCCCCGTTTCCCCCGTAACCCACCCCCGCTTGGCGATCCCCGCTTGGCGACCCCCGCTTGGCGATCCCCTGCGGCTCTGCTAGTTTCTCGCACTCCCCGGGAGAGGTGGCCGAGCGGCTTAAGGCGCACGCTTGGAAAGCGTGTGTGCGTGCAAGCGTACCGTGGGTTCGAATCCCACCCTCTCCGCCAGAGACCAAGGTTTTCTGCGGGATTCCTGGCAAAATTTCCGAACGTCCCCTATTCTGTCCCCATTACCGTTTGCCAAAACAGCCCCGCCCAAGGCCAGGTGCGATCAACGCTGATCAGGTGACCTTGTAAGCGGGGATGGTATCGGGATTGATGGCTCCATGTCCTCCGGCTCCTCACCGGTCGCTATCCGCATCACGCGCACGGCATTGCCGATCACGTCGGCGGGGCGCTTCTCGCCCCGGGGGCCGCGGGGCATTATCGCGTCCTCACTCGATCGACACCCATAATCGTGTGACCCGGGAACTGCCCGCGAATGATCTTGCGGGCCTCTTGTTCGTCCTTCGCAGTCACATGCTCAGATTGGCCCAATTCACCATGTCGATCAGCGGCAAGGGCGCGCTTGGACGGCTCACCGTTTAGGGGCCAGCGCTCATGCCACAATTCCGTTTGATCGGAACGGACATGCTTTACGACAAAGTCTGGCATAATGCCTCCATGCTTTCCGCTAAGCATACAGGAAGCGCGGGGCAGATGCGAGCTGGGCAGCTACGGACGCTCAATTTCAAACTGAGACACTACCCATCTGCGCCCTCGCGGCGGGCTTTCTGGGGTGACGCTCTCCACGCTGCGTCGCCGCTGAAAAAGCGGAGCCTTGAACCGCCCCGGGTTTGCCGGAGGTTGTTTGGTTTGAGTGACGCTGCCAGTTTCTACTCCTGGAGCATAGCGTAGTATCGCTCTTCGGCTTCGGCTGGCGGGATGTTGCCGATGGGCTCCAGCAGCCGTCGATGGTTGAACCAGTCGACCCCGGTCAGCGTGGCGAACTCGACCGCCTCGGAGCTACGCCACGGTCCGCGGCGATCGATCATCGTGGCACCTGTCATTGGGAGGATCGGAAGCGGTGGGCTAACCCGGCATCCAGCGACCAGGTGCCGGCGCCTACAATCAGCAGATAGATGGCGCCCAAGAGCATGTCGAAATCGGCGCGTGCCTCGTGCGCCATGCTCCAGAAGCCGTACCGCGCCAGCTTCGGCACATGGAAAATCCAGAAATCATGCCCGAGGAGTATCGGGATTTTCGTCGAAATGATCGCCACGATCATCACGACGATAAGAGGGATCGCCGCCAGTCTTGTGATCAAGCCGACAATGATCAGGGCGCCACAAATCGTCTCGACCACGCCGACAAACGGCCCCATCAGGTCGGGATAGGGAATGCCGATATGCGCGAAGCGGCCCGCGCCGAGGATCTCAGGAAAGACAAGCTTCTGGATGCCTTCGGGAAAAAAGACCACGAGGCCGACAAGGAGCCGAACGAGGATCGACCAGCCTGGCGCTTTGGTCGCGAACACCAACTGGTGCCAGTCAGTGGCTGTTATTCCGCCGCCCGATAAGCCGCTTCTCATACCCCGCCGCCTTCCTCGTGCTTGAACATCTCATGGAATAATTCCCGTACGCGCGCCTTCGAGACTTCGAGCGCCTCAAGCCCTTTCGCCGTTGCCCGATAAACCCGGCGGGCACGCCGGCCCGCCCCCTGAAGCTGCGATTCCAGATACCCCCTGCGCTCAAGCCCGTGCAGCATCGGGTAGAGCGTGCCGGGACTAATCCGATATCCGTGACGGCGGAGTTCTTCGATCATCCAATGACCGTAGAGATCGCCTTCAGCGGCATGATGCAGGATGTGCAGCCGGATCATCCCGGCCAGGAACGCCTGGTGTTCGCTCTCGTCGGTGGTCAAGCCGCTCTCTATATCGGATTTCGTAGTCGAAATCCGACTATATGGACCCTTAGTCGAGATTGCAACGGGGGTGATTGATTGCGAGGAGGCATCCTCCGCGGCGGAAGGCGATTCACAACTCCATTCACCTTGAATGATACGGCATTTTGCCGTATATGATTGAGCTGAAGGAGGCCCCCATGCCCAAGCCCCAAATTGAAGCCGAGACCGCCCGGTTGGAGGCGCGCATCCCGGTCCAGGTCTATGACCAGATGCAGCGC
>JAJYAF010000322.1 GCA_021779655.1 Pseudomonadota bacterium | reverse complement strand
CCCGCGTCTTCCGGCCGGAAAATTTCGCGCCCTCGCCCGATGACCACGATAAAGTGCGGCAGGTCGGACGTGAAACGGTGGAAACGGGTTTCAAGCTGTTCGAGGGGCAACTGCGCGGCAAGGAATACTTGGTGGGGCAGTATTCCATCGCGGATATGATGCTGTTCGTTCTGGAATACTGGGCGGCGAACCGTGCCGGCATGGCGCTTTCACCCGAACTGGATGCGCATTTGCGGCGCATGCTCGCCCGGCCGGCTGTGCAACGGACATTGGCCGCGGAGGGCCTTTCCTGATTGCCCGATTCGCCGGGCCTGCCGCGCAAGCCGTTCTGGTTCCTGCGCCATGGCCAGACCGACTATAACCGGGATGGCCTGGCGCAGGGCAGGGTGGACATCCCGCTCAACGAAACCGGCCGCGCCCAGGCGCGCGACGCTGCGGCCCTGCTGGCGGATCGGGGCATCACCGCTATTTTTTGCTCACCCCTGCGGCGCGCCCGGCAAACCGCCGCTATCGTGAACGAGACGCTGCATCTGCCCACGACTTTCGAGCCGGAACTTCGCGAAGCGGCCTATGGCGAGATGGAATCCCAGCCGATGGCCGAGTGGTTTCATGGCTGGATCGCCGGCGGTTTCACGCCCGTGGGCGGTGAGAGCTTCGCCGAGCTTGGAGACCGGGTCGCCCGGGTGATGGCGAGCATTCTTCAATCGCCCGGCCTGGCGCTCATCGTCGCCCATGGCAGCCTGTTCCGGGCGCTGCGACGGCAGATGGGCTTGCCCCATACGCTGCCGACCCCCAACGGCCAGCCGCTCTATTGCGAACCTGTGGACGAGGCATCCCAAACCGGAAGCTGGCGGATCGACGGTCTGGTCATAGGCCAGCCTTGAGGCTGGTTCTGGTTCAGAGCGCGAGCGTGACCGCCACGGGCACGTGGTCGGAAGGCTGCTCCCAGTTGCGGGCCGATCTCAGAATTCGTTGTGAATGCAGGCCGGACACGAGATCGTGCGAGACCCAGATATGGTCGAGCCGGCGCCCGCGACCGGAAGCTTCCCAATCCCGGTTGCGATACGACCACCAAGTATAGAGTTTCTCTTCCGGCGGGACGAAATGGCGCAGCGCGTCGGTAAAGCCCTCCGCCATCCAGGCATTCAGTCCCTCGGTCTCCGGCGGTGTATGGCTCACGACGGTGAGCAGCTGCTTATGGCTCCAGACGTCGTTTTCCAGCGGCGCGATGTTCAGATCGCCGAGCAGCACGGTACGCCGAGGCGGCGAGGCCGCGAAATAGTCGCGCGCCTCCGCGATGAAGTCGAGCTTATGGGCGTATTTCAAATTCAACGCCCGGTCGGGGATGTCCCCGCCGGCAGGGACGTAGAAATTATGCAGCAGGATCGGGCCGCCGGGCGTCTCGACTTCGGCGGCGAGATGCCGGCAGTCGGTCTTCGCGCACCAGTCCGGCATGTCGGGGAGCAGGCGCAATGGCAGTTGGGAGAGAATGGCAACGCCGTTATAGCCCTTCATGCCGCGCATCAGGATATGGGGAAAGCCGGTCGCCTGCGCGAGGTTTTCCGGGAACAGATCATCCGGCACCTTGGTTTCCTGCAAGCAGAGCACATCCGGGGCAAGTGCTGTAATCAGGCGCGGCAGATGGGCCTGGCGTAGCCGCAGCGAGTTGATGTTCCAGGTGGCGAAAGTGAGCTTCATGCGGAGGCTTTGTCAGATGGACCGGCGAACGCATTCACCCGCCGGAGGGAGCCGCCGCGTGGCCCTGATACCGGAACAGGGAATCGGGGAAGGGGCCGCCGGGCGCGAGATCATAAAGGCTGACGCGGGTTTCCTGATTCTGCGGGTCGACCACGCGCCATTGCCGCAACGCCAGCGGATCGGTCCCGAAGACGAGGGTGAGGCTGCCCTGCGCGGCCTTTCCCGTGCGGATCAAGGTGATCGCGATTTCTCCGGGATCGCGTCGGAGATCGGTTACGGTGGCGGCGCCGGTGAGGTGGACTTCCGGGGCGAGCAGTATGCCAAGCGGCGTTGACGAAAGCGGGATATTGGTGGTCTGCCTGAGGTCGGGGTCATGGTAGACCAACGAGCCAAACCCGGCGACCAGCAGCTGCGGATCGGGCGGGTCGTACTGAAAGCGCATTTTGCCGGGTCGTTGCAGCCAGACCTTTCCGGTGCGGGTGGAACCGTTGGGCGCGACTTGCAGGAAATTCGCGGTCAGCGAGCCAATCCCGTTCAGATAGGCCTCCACCTGGGAAAGCAATTGCTGGTCCGCCGGCGAAAGGGGATAAGGGGCCGGTTGCGGCGAGGGGCCGGGCGGCGCGGCGGCCGCCCGGTAGGACGCGAACGGCCAAGGCCCGCCCAACGCCAGGCCGAAGCCAGCCATCCAGAAGGCGAACAGACGGCGCCGCACGAGAAATGCTAAAGGTAAAGCCGGTTCCGGGTCGGCTCAGCCGGCGGCCCGGCGGCTCGACGTTTCGGTCCGGTTACTGGCGAAGGCGTCCGCCATGATGTGCCGGGTTTCGCGCAGGAAGGCGGAGCCTTTGGGCGTGCGCTGCACGAGCACGCTGCGGCGGTCAGAAGGATCGACCTTGCGGCGCACGTAATCGAGTTCGGTCAGCCGATCGAGCGCTCGGGTGATCGCCGGTTTGGAGACGTTGAGCTCCTGGGCCAGCCCGCGCACCGTGTGACCGCCATCGGTCAAATAGCAGGTTAGAAAAACGCCAAGCTGACGGGCCGAGAGGTCAACGCCATCACGGCGGACGAGCGAGACCACGGTGTCTCGAAGAATACCGACAAGCTGATCGGATGAAAGTTGTGCTGCCATTTTTTAGTCCTTTCTGGCAATTAATCGTCCTTTCGGACCTGTTGCTGTCATTCCGTTATGATCGGAAAATTGGCCGGCGGGCTTTTCCTGGCTATTCCGCTCCAAGCATAGGAACTTATCAGCGTAAAATCTAATCCAGGAGCACAAGCTTACCGTTCTGGTCATGACAGGCGATGGATTCGTTTTATTTGCGCTTCAACGCGGCAATACTCAATAGTCAAAAGCAATTATTTTGCAAGCAGGAAACCGGTTCCGCGCCAAGCATTACAAAGACTGGCCTTGGAATATCAGATTTGTCGATATGTCAACATCGCAAATCGGATTCCCCCGCGGGAAGTGGAACTGGCTTTTCGAATCCTGGCCGTCGAAACGAGGTGCATGCCATTTCACGCATGCGCAGCACCTCAAGCTTCGGAAAACGCTGGCGGGCCGCGCGAAAATCAAAAACTTATATCAGCCCGCCGCTGAACGCGAAAGGCAACGATACGGCGAACTGGCGTAAATCGCAACATGAACAACATGAAAATAACGTCATGACGCGCAAGAAAGTCATTCCGGAACATTGGCGGAGAGCATCAACCAAGCCGCGCCTGGAGCAACATCAGCCGGACCGGAATCGGTTTGGCTGATAAAGCTGCTCGCCCTATTCAAGGCTGGAGCGGTTTCATCCTGATACGGTCATGCTGGAACCGCTCTAGGCTGATGCTTCCGTTTTTGTTCCGCATCCGGATGTGCTCAGGGCTTCGAAAAAACCGAACAGAGCCCGCAAACTTTGCGCTTCCCCGCCCTCCGGGCGTCCCGGGCTGGCCTGATCGTTCCAGGCATAGACATCGATATGCGCCCAGCGAATTGAAGCAGGGACGAAACGCTGTAGGAAAAGCGCGGCGACAATCGCGCCCGCAAAAGGTTTCGCGGAAACATTGTTGAGATCCGCGCATTTGCTCTCCAGCCAGGAATCGTAGCCATGCCAGAGCGGCAGACGCCAGAGCGGGTCCTGCA
>JAJYAF010000321.1 GCA_021779655.1 Pseudomonadota bacterium | reverse complement strand
CGATGATGCGTTCGGCGAGGGTGGTGCCGGAACGGGGCATGCCCAGCACGAAGACCAGATCCGCGCCATCTTCCTCATCGGTTTCTGGCGCCTCGGCGGCGGTGGGCGGATGGCGTTCCATCTCCGCCAGCAAGGCGAGCAGCGCGGCGCGATCCATGCGCATGCCGCCGGTGCGGTTGGCCGCGCCATAGGCGGCGAAGGCGGCGTCTGGTTCGCCCAGGCGGTCCAGCAGGTCGCCGAGCAGGAAGCGGGCGGCGCGCAGTTCCGGCAGGGGTACGCGGCCGGTGTTGCGCTCCAGCCAGGCGCGCAGGTAGCCCACCGCCTCCTGCGCCCGTTCACCGCCCAGGCGCTTGGCGATGCCGGCGAAGTTCACCACCTGGCGGGCGGCGCAGTCGGGATGGACGAAGGGCCGCAGCAGGGCGGCGGCTTCCTCCAGGCGGCCCAGGCGCTCGAAGATGAGGGCGCGGATGGCGGTCCAGTCGGCCTCCCGGCCCGCGGGCGGGGTATAGTCGGCGCTGACGCGCAGGGCTTCGGCGCCCCGGCCTTCCTGCACCAGCGCCGAACAGAGGTTCACGCGGCCCTCCAGGGAGCGCGGGTCGTCGCGCAGGACGGCGCGGAACAGACGGATGGCCTCCTCGCCCCGGCCCAGGGCCTGGACGCAGTTGCCGAGATTGATGCGGGCGCCGTGGTGGCTGGGGCAGCCGCGCAGGATCTCGGCGTAGAGCGTTTCGGCGGTGCTGAAATGGCCCAGGTGCTGATGGACGGTGGCGAGGCCGAAGCGGGAGTCGATGGAGCCCGGTGCCAGGCGCAGGGCCTCGGTAAAGGCGCCCATGGCCTCGGCGTGACGCCCCTGGGCGGCGAATATCTGGCCCAGGGTGTGCAGCGCCGGGGCGGAGCGGGGAACCAGGCCGAGGGCGGCGCGGGCTTGGCGTTCGGCCTCCGCTGCTTGGCCGAGATGCAGATGCAGGCCCGCCAGTTGCAGGCGCACCTCGCTGTCCTTTGGCGCCAGGGCGGCCACCAGGGTCAGCGTGCGGGTGGCATCGGCAAAACGGCCGGCGCCGATGTAGGCGTTGGCGAGGGCGCGACGCCAGGGGATTTCCGGGCGCAAGCGCACGGCCAGCTCCAATGCAACGATGGCCTCTTCGGTTTTTCCGCCCTGCAGCAGCGCGTTACCGAGACGGGCAAGGGTCTGGGCGTCTGCCGGGTTCATCACCAGCGCCTGTCGGCACCGCATGGCGACGCGGCGCCATTCGTTGGGGCCAATCGTTTTTGCGGAGTCGGGGCTCACGCCGGGTTGGAAGTCGTGGTTCATGCCGGGCTACTCCTGTAGGTGTGCATGGCGGCTCGGCACTGCGGAGCAGACACCGCAGACGGCAGCTATTCATGGTGCAATTTTTACGGCAGTATCTAAGATAGAGTATATAGAGTCCATGCGTATTTTTTCCAGGGGCGCAACCTTTTCCGAAAACGATGGTTTATGATGTAATCGGGTTTTCCAGAACGGAGGTTGATCATGGCCTACGGCGCTGAATTCATCCTGACCCTGTTCACCAACGACCCGCTGCTGGCCGTCGCGGCGGACCGGGCCGGGGTGGACCGCATCGGCATCGACATCGAGCGGATCGGCAAGCATCTCCGCCAGGGCCATCTGCCGACCTGGATCTCCGACCACCGCGAAGAGGATTTGCCGGGCATCCATGCCGCTTTGGGGCAGGCGAGGCTGTTCGCGCGCTGCAATCCCCTCCATGGCGAATCCGGCGGGGAAATCGAGCGCCTGCTGGGCAGCGGCGTGCAGGTGCTGATGCTGCCCTATTTCAAAAGCGCGCACGAGGCGGAGCGCTTCATCCGCCTGGTGGATGGCCGCGCCCATCCGGTGCTGCTGCTGGAGACGCGGGAGGCGGCCGCGCTGACCCCGGATCTGTGCCGCATCCCCGGCGTGGGGGAGATCCACGTCGGCCTGAACGACATGCGTCTTTCCCTGGGCTGGCCGAGCCATTTCCATGTCCTGGTGTCGGAATTCCTCCAACGCCTCTGCGCCACCATCCGGGCGGCGGATATCCGCCTGGGCGTCGGTGGAGTCGGCCGTTGCGGGGACGACGGCCTGCCCATCCCCTCCGACCTGGTCATCGCCCAGCTTCCCCGGCTGGGCGCCACGTCGGCGCTGCTGTCGCGGGCGTTCTTCCGCCCGCCCATGCCGGAAGACTTGGGTCTGGAGATGCGCAGGCTGCGCGCCTGTCTGGAGGAATATTCCGCCATGCCGGAGGAATGGCTCCTCGGCCGACGGGACGAACTCGCCGCGCTGCTGGCCAGGCGGTTCCCGGATTGATCCGCTCGCCGGGCGGCGGCCTTGCCGTCATTCCCCTTCGTCCAGAGACAATTCTTCCAGGGAGATCGCGAAACTTTCCACGGGCGACCCCGCGCACCAGCGCCGCCACATCGTCCTGAGCGCGATCTCCAAGCCTTTCGCCACGGTCCGGGGTTGCCGCAGGGGAGAATGAAGCAGGCGGTCGCGCATTCCCGCCCGCAGCCGGGCCAATTCCTCCAGCCTCCCGCTCCATTCCACCGCGCGCCGCACAAAGTCGTCGGCATCGTCGGCGATCCAGTCCGTCAATCCCGCCCGGCCCAGAATCCCGGCGCAGAGGCATCGGGTGGCGGAGGGGCCGGTGATGGTCAAGACCGGCACGCCCATCCACAGGGCATGGTTGGTGGTGGTCCCGCCGGTGTAGGGGGTGGTGTCCAGGATGAAGTCCACCTGATGATGCAAGGCCAGGTATTCGGCCATTTTCAGGGGCGGCTGGAAGGTCACGCGCTCCGCGGGCACGCCGCAACGGGCAAAGCCCTCCGCGAGTCTTTCCCGCAGGGCGCCTTCGCCGACGTTGCCCAGCAGCAAGCGGGAGCCGGGCACCGCCCGGAGCACCCGGCTCCACAGCAGGAGCGTGCCTTGGTTCAGCTTGCCGGGGCTGTTGAAGCTGCCGAAGGTCACGCCGCCGCTCCCGAGGGCGGGCAGCTCGTTGACGGGCGGGGCGCCCGCGAAGGGCAAAAAGGTGCGGGAGCTCGGAATGCGCGCGAATTTCTCCATGTAGTAACGCTCGTAAGCCCCGTAAGGGGCGTTGAAGGGATCCATCAGCACATAGTCCATCGCCCGCAGCCCCGTCGTATTGGGATAGCCGATCCAGGTGAGCTGGATCGGCGCCGGCTTGCGGGCGAAGGTCAGCAAGCGGTTGTGCGCGGTGTGCCCCGAGAGGTCGATGAGGATGTCGATGCCGTCCTCGCGGATTTTTTCCGCCAGGGCCGCGTCCGACCAGGCGGCAACCGGGTGCCAGTGGCGCAGATGGGCGCGCAGGCGCTGGGTGACGTCGTCTTCGTGCCGATGATTATGGTACGCATGCAGCGATAGCCCCCGGCGGCCCGCCAAATGCGCCAAGACCGGCTCGATGAAATACGCCACGGCATGGTCGCGGAGATCTCCGGAGACGATGCCCACTTGCAGACGGCGTTCCGGGTCCGGGGAGTTGCGGTGGCGGGGCCATTGGCCGCGCAGGGGATGCTCGAATCGTTCGGCGAAACGGCAGTGTTCGGCAAAGAGCGTCGGCGCGTCCACATCCTCGCCGTGGCTGAGACAGAACAGGAGATTGCTGTGCGCTTCCGCATGATCGGGGCTGATCTCCAGGGCGCGGCGATAGCAGGCCACCGCCTCCGCGAATTGCCCGAGGCGTTGCAGGGTGTTCCCGAGATTGTTGTAGGCGCCGGCGGAATCCGGCCGGATCTCCAGGGCGCGGCGGTAGCAAGCCACCGCCTCCGCGGCCTGCACCAAACTTTGCAGG
>JAJYAF010000320.1 GCA_021779655.1 Pseudomonadota bacterium | reverse complement strand
TGGTGGGGCAGATCGGTGGTGTAGCCGTAATGGCCATGCAGGATCAGACACTGGTGGATGATCTCGCACGCGGTCTTCGGCACGTACCACTTGCACATTGCCGCTTCCGCGGTGTGCGGCAGCCCTCGATCGCGCAGATCGAGTGTGTAATAGCAGAGCTGACGCATCATGGTGAGCTGCGTTTCAGCCTCGGCCAGGGGGAAGCTCACGCCTTGATACTGGATGATGGGCGCGCCGAACGCCTGACGCTCTTTCACATAGGCCCAGGTTTCGTCCACCGATGCCTGCGCGGCACCCAGGCATTGCAGGCCGATCAGGGCGCGGGAATAATCGAACGCGGCCATGATCGTCCCGAACGCATGATCCAGCTCGCCCATCCTGCATTCGTCCGGGACAAAGACATCGTCGAAAAACAGGGAGCCGCGGCCCACCGGCTTGGTGCCGATATCGTTGAAATGCGTGCGCTTTACGCCCTTCTCGTTCAAATCCACGAAAAAAGCGCTGACGCCGCGCGCGGCGCCCTCCGGATCGCCGGAGCGGGCAAAAACGACGGCCGCGTCGGCCTGGGTGGCAAAACTGATCGAGGTCTTTTCGCCGTTCAGCCGCCAGCCGTTATCGGCCTTCCTGGCCTTGAGCTGCAGGTTCGCCGCATCTGAGCCGCCGCGCGGTTCGGTGAGTCCCAAACCGATCATCGCCTCGCCCCGGATTACACTGGGCACCCATTTCCGGGCGATTTCCGGCGAGGCATGCTGGGCGACCATGCCGCCCATCAGCGAGCCCAGGAGCTGGATGTAGCTTACGTTGAAATCGGCATAGGCGATCTGTTCCGCGATCAGGCCGGAGGTCACCGCGCTTTCGCCGAGGCCGCCGAACTCCTCGGGCAGATCCGGCCCGATCAATCCCAGCGCACCCATTTCCTTGATGAGTGTGCGGTCCATTACGTGTTGGGTCGCCCGCTTCTGATATTGCGCGGCCAGCTTCTCGCGCGCAAAGCGCCGCGCCATTTCCTGGAATGCCTTCTGGTTGTCAGTCGCTTGAAAATGCATGGTCGGTCCTCCCAGACCTATTAGGCTTCTCAAGCAGCCTAACAGGCGTTAAAACACCGGGCAAGGCGAAAGGGAGAAATCATGACGGATAAAAATGGCGGCTCTTACCCGGTTTTGCTTTCTCCCCTCGCCGTCGGACGGCACCGGCTGAGAAATCGTGTCATTCTGGGATCAATTCATACTCGGCTCGAAACCGAGCCGGACGGCCTTGCACGTCAGATAGCCTTTTATGCGGAACGGGCGCGCGGGGAGGCGGCGGTGATCATCACCGGCGGCTTCTCTCCCAACAGCACCGGAATACTCGATCCCTCCGGGCCGCGAATAGATGACAAGGACGAGGCGCTGAAGCTGCGCCCGATATGCGATGCGGTCCATGCTGAAGGCAGCCTGATCTGCGCGCAGCTCCTGCACGCGGGGCGCTATGCCAAGATCGAGGGTTGCGTTGCGCCCTCGGCGATCCGGGCGCCGATCAACCGGTTTTCCCCGCGCGAGATGAGCGAGCAGGAAATCCTGCAGACGATCGAGGACTTCGCTCAGGCGGCGCTCAACGCGCAGGCCGCCGGCTTCGACGGCGTCGAGGTGATGGGATCGGAAGGCTATCTGATTAACGAGTTCACCGTTAAACATACTAACAAACGGACCGACGGCTGGGGTGGCAGCGCGGAGAACCGCCACCGTTTTCCCGTGGAGATCGTTCGCGCCGTGCGCGAGCGCTGCGGGCCGGAGTTGCTGATCATCTACCGGATTTCGGCTGCCGATCTCCTGGAGGAGGGCGCGCCGGCCGAAGAAATCGCGGCGCTTGCCCGGAAGGTAGAGGCCGCCGGCGCCGATATTCTAAATACCGGAATCGGCTGGCATGAAGCCCGCGTTCCGACCATCGCCTATCCGGTGCCGCGCGCCGCCTGGCGCAAGGCTGCCGCGAACGTGAAAGCCGCGGTATCGATTCCGGTGGTGGCTTCCAACCGGATCAACACCCCCGATATCGCCGAGGACATTCTGACCTCGGGCGATGCCGATCTGATTTCGATGGCCCGGCCGCTGCTTGCCGATCCGCATTTCATGCGCAAGGTGCGCGAGGGCCGGGCCGATGAGATCAATACCTGCATTGCCTGTAACCAGGCCTGTCTGGATTTCATTTTCTCGGCACGTCCGGCCAGCTGCCTGGTCAACCCGCGCGCCGGTTTCGAGACGGAATACCGTGACACGCCGGCCGCCGTCTCGAAAAAGGTGGCGGTGGTGGGGGGCGGGGCGGCCGGCATGGCCACGGCGGCGGAAGCCGCGCGGCTGGGCCACAAGGTGACGCTTTTCGAAGCCGAGGACCAGGTGGGAGGGCAACTCAACCTGGCGCGTGTGGTGCCGGGCAAGTATGAATTCGATGAAACCTTGCGCTACTATCGCGGCCAGATGACAAAATACGGCGTTGTGCTGCGGTTGGGCCATCGCGCCACAGCCGACGAACTCGCCGGATTCGATCATGTGGTGGTCGCAACCGGTGTCACGCCCCGCATCCCGGTGCTGCCGGGAATCGATCATCCCAAGGTTGCAACCTATGCCGAGATCCTGTCAGGCGCCAGAGAGGCCGGGCGGACCGTGGCGGTTATGGGATCAGGCGGGATCGGGCACGACGTGGCCGAATTTCTCGTGACCGAGCCACATGAGGCCGACGAAATCCCGGCCTTTTTCCGCACTTGGGGCGTCGACGGAACCTTCCGGACCCCCGGAGGGCTGGCGGGCGATCCGCTGGCCGAGGTGCCGGCAAAACGCCGCGTGACCATGCTCCAGCGCAAGACGGCCAAGCCGGGGATGGGACTTGGCGTCTCGACCGGCTGGATTTTGCGCAATGCGTTGCGCAAACACGGGGTGGAAGCCCTGGCGGGGGTGATTTATGAGCGCATCGACGATGAGGGACTTCATATCATTATGAATGACGTGCCGAGAGTCATCGCCGCCGACACGATCGTTTTATGTACCGGACAGGAATCCGAGCGCGCGCTGAATGAGGCGCTCGCGGCTCGCGATGTGCCTACCTCGGTGATCGGCGGCGCGGCCGAGGCGGCGGAGCTGGATGCGTTGCGCGCGATCAGTGAAGGCGTGCGCCTCGCGCAATCCTTGTAGTTTGTCAAAAAATCAATATCTTGGCGGGCGATTCACGGTTCAGGTTGACGCATGATCGCGGCAACCTGAACCGGTCGCGCGCTAATGAAAGCTTCTGGCGGGTACTTTGATGCCAGGGGCCTGGCTCCGGGAATGGCGGTCTCCAACATCAGCGTCACCGGGGCCTGGGAGATCGCCGACGGTGCGAAGCAGCGGAGTCAGGTCGTTCAGCCGTTCCGCGACCACGTGGATCACATCGCCCTCCCGCTGCGCGCGGCCATGGCATTCAACCATGCTTGCTGACAGAACCACCGCGCGCTGCTGCTCGAACAGGCTCGACCAGATGACGAGATTGGCGATGCCGGTCTCGTCCTCCAGCGTGAGGAAGATTACCCCCGTTGCCGTCGCCGGCCGCTGACGCACCAGAACCAGCCCCGCCACGATGACACGCTGCCCATCCCGCGACGCCAGCAGGTTGGCGCACGGGATGATCCCGCGACGCTGCAATCCGCCGCGCAGGAACGCGACCGGATGCCGCCGCAGAGTGAGGCCGACATGTGCATAGTCTTCCACCACTTCGCGGCCATCGGTCATGGGCACGATCATCACTGGCGGCTCAATGAATTCCGGCTTCGGCATGCGTTCGGTGTCGGCCGCCGCAAACAGCGGCAGCACATCGTCCCGAAGCCCCTGGATGGCCCA
>JAJYAF010000319.1 GCA_021779655.1 Pseudomonadota bacterium | reverse complement strand
CGCGCCTTCCGCCACCGTGCCGTCCGTCTGGACGGCAAGCTCCGTGCCGGTGAGAGCATTGTTGATGTTGATGCTGCCGCCGGCGCCGTTGCCGTTCAGCGTTATCGCATCGGCGTGGATTGCCGCGCCGATATCCAGGGTCCCGCCCTGGCTGATTTCCAGCATGCCCGCGACCGAGATGCTCGCGCTGATCTGCACGTCTTGCGACGAAAGCAGCGCCAGCGTGCTGGCGGTGTTGTTTCCAATGGCGCTTTGCACGGAGAGCAGATTGCTCGCCTCCAGCACGATGGTGCCTGCCAGCCCGGAAAGGCTGGCGGGATCGATATAGGAAACCAGGCTGGAATCGGTGCCGATCGTGGTCGATGAGCCCGCGACGGACGTACCGGCGGCGGGCAGGCCGGTACCCACCACCAGCGTCGCCGGATCGAGCAGGATTTCGCCGGCCTGACCGTTGACGGCCGTATCGATCACCAGGCCGCCGAGGCTGATCGCGCCGTCCGACGAAATCTCGACCGTGCCGCCATTGCCGCCCAGCGTGCCGCCCCTGACGGAGACGCTGCCCAGGTCATCGGTTTCCCGGGCGCTCAGCAGCGTGACCTTGCCGCCGTTGCCGGCACGCGCGGCATCCGCCCTGATCGTGGCGCCCGCTTCGATGCTCACGGCCGCGGCGCGAGGCGCGGCCGTGTCGGCCGCGCCTTGAACCGCCCGTTGGAGATCCGTGCCGATCGCGATGACGCCGCCGCCGGCCTGGCCGGACGCGTCGATGCGCGCCGTGGCGGCCGCCGCCACGTTACCCGTGGCCACGGCCTCGATCCGGCCGCCTTCCGTCCCAGGCGCGGCGCCCCGCGTCAGCAGATCGCCCGCTATGCTGATGCCGCCGCCGACCGCCAGCATCGAGATCATGCCGGTCTTGCCGCCGGCGCTATCCGCCCGTAGCGTGCCGCCTACTTGCAGAAGCTGCGAGACCAGCGCATCGGCATCCGCCGCCGTTAGCGTGATCTTGCCGCCATCGGCTAGAATCAATCCCTTATTCGTTACGAGTCCCGGAACGATCTTGCCATTGAGGTCCACCTCGCGCACCGCCTTGGTTACGTCCAGCGAGATCAGGCGGTCGCCGTAAAGATCGAGTGTGAACGCATCCGCCCCGGCCAGCACCACCTGGCCGAGCCGGGCGGAAATGAGCCCGTTATTCGCCACCTGCGGCGCCACCAGCCCGACCAGCCCGGCCTCACGGGCGGTAATCTGGCCGTCATTCACGATCCGGGCGCCTGGCCGGGGCGGGCGCGAGAAATTCATTTTTCCGGCCATGAAATCGGCGTTGCCGATGTCCGAGGTGGAGACGATGACGCTTTGCGCCGTCACCTCGGCGCCCTTGGTGAACACCACGCCGGACTGGTTGATGAGCACGATCTGCCCATTGGCGCTGATATGCCCGGCGATGACGGAGGGGCTGGGGGTGACAACGCGGTTCAGCGCGATGGCGCTTGCCGAAGGCTGCACATAGGTTACCCGTGCGCCGGCGCCCACGTTATAGCTCTGCCAGTCGATCGCGGCGCGGCTGCTTGTCTGGGTGATGGTGGTGCTGCCGGTGGTCTGGGCAATACCGGCGCTGCCCCCCACCACCACACCGCCCTGGGGCGTGGCATCCGGAGAGAGGGTCTGGGCCCGCGATGGGGCCGGGTGGACAAGAACCGAACTCAATGCGGTGCTCGCCAGCAGCCAGGCACTGCGCCGGAGCCGGTGGCCCTGGCCCCGCAAGGGCGACAATTTGGTCTGTCGTTCCGGTATCATTTTATCTCCAGGCGGCGTTAGAAGCGCGCCGTTACACCCCAGTAGACGGTTGTTTCGGATAGCGGCGCCACCTCGGTGGATGCCGGAGCAAGCCGCGTGACCAGCCTGTGTGTCACCTCCCCGTCGAGTTCGAGATCGCGGGTCAGCCCCAGCCGCGCCCCGCCGCCCACCGATGCGACCCGATGGTTCAAATCGGTCGGCAGGTTGGACCAGACCTCGCCCCAGTCGTAAAAGCCATAGAACTGCGCGCCCAGATCGAATTCATGGCGGAACAACGTGAATGCCGTTCCGGTGTTGAGTTGGAGTTCGGCCGTGGCATAGGCGGCCTTGTCGCCCACCACCTGCCCGGAATAATAGCCACGGGTGAAATGCGTGCCGCCCAGGTAGAATTCCTCTTCCGAGGGCAGAATGACGCTGCTGTACTGTCCGCCCGCTTCGGTGCGCAGCGCGACCTCCGCCGCGGGCCAGGGGGAGAACAGCGGCTGAACCCGGCTGATGGAGCCTGCGATTTTCCAGAAGTCGAACTTGGCGCTCGTGCGCCCGCCGGGCGGCGAGGCGCGGCCATCTTCCGAGGTGCCGAGGATGGGCAGCCCCTGCGAAGCCTGGGCCTCGATGATATTGAGCGCGTTGCGGCTGTTACCGGTCCAGAGATCCTGCCATACATACTCGCTGCTAAGCCGAGCCACCCGGAGACTATCCGTGCTGACGACGCTCCCGGCCGCGGAAATGGTGTTCTGTTCGGCATCCAGCCGCAGGCGCGCGGTCAGCGCCTGGTTCCGGCGCAGCACGAGCGGGTAGCTGAGCTGGCCGCCAAACACGCTCACCTGGCTCTGATAGTTGATCAACCTCAGCACGCCGCTGGGGTTCGCCCGGCCCGCGCCGCCATAGAGCTGCAACTGAAGCCCGGAAGTGCCGAGAAAGAAACTCTCGGAAACCTGCCCGAAATTATTGGTGTTGCCGCTGGTATGATAGAGGGAAAGCTCCGTCTGCTCGCCGAGCGAGGTGAGGCTGTTGATATCCAGCACCGCCAGCCCTTCCACCGGGCCGCTTTCGTCGAAACTGCGGTTGTCGGCGGTGACGAGACCCGAAACGGTCTGCCTGGAAACTTCCGCCACCAGCGTTAGCGCGCCGGGATCGCCGTTATCGGATTGCAGCACGGCCTGCAGGGAAACCCCCGGCACCTGCTGGGCCAGCAGCAGCCAGCGTTCCAGCGCGGCCTCGTTCAGTGGGCGCTCCCGGGTTAAGTGCCGCAGAAACCCGAGGACCAGCGTGCCCGCCGGGCCGATATCCGCGGAGAGCAACACATTGGTGATATAGCCTTCGGTGACGATGAAGCGAACATTCCCCCGCGCGTCCACGTCCAGCGTGACAGTCGAAAGAATGTAGCCATGACCTCGGTAGAGATCGACCATTGCGCGCCGGTCGGCTTCCAGTTTCTGAAGCGGCACGTTCCGTCCGGCCAGCCCGGCGATGATCCCGTTTAGTTTCGCGGGCGGAAACGCCGTGGACCCGACGATGCTGGCCGACCGGACGAGGATTGAGATTTCCGGCAGGCTCACCTCCGGCCCGCCTTGCGGAATGGCCGGCAGCGCCCCGCCGAGACGGGGAGGCGAGGGCGGGGCGATGCGCGGTATCGGCGAGACCGACAGGCTGGGCACGCTCACCTGCGCGAGCGCGTTGGCGCCGTATGCTGCCATGGCGCCACCGGACATCGCGGCCAGCACCACCTGCGTTGCCCTGAACCGCTGTCCCAACGCCTCGCCCGCCTCGCGTCGTTAAATCGTTATGGTCGCCAAATCGTTATGGCCGACAAGCCTTTTTCGCCGGACTTCATTATTATTTGAGATTTTTTGAAAAAACAATAAGCCAAATCGTTTCAAACAACGATTTTTTAAGTCTTTGTTAGCAAGAACCGCATCGCCTTGAATATCACGCCCACCCGGAATAAAAATCCCTTCAATGGCAATGCCCGCTGCCCGTTTGACCGACATGCATATCTGCCCGATGGAGACCGGGCCTGTGCCGCATGTCGGCGGGCCCGTCATCGGGCC
>JAJYAF010000318.1 GCA_021779655.1 Pseudomonadota bacterium | reverse complement strand
CGTGACCGGGAGAACTTCCAGCCGAACAGCCTGCTGATCACGATGGTCGGAGCCGGTATTCTGTGGCTCGGCTGGGACGGGTTCAACGGCGGCGACCCGTATTTCGCGAACGCCGATGCGGGTGCGGCGGTGCTGAATACCAACATCGCGACCGCCGCGGCCCTACTGTCCTGGACGGTGCTGGACGTGTTCGCTTACGGCAAGCCCTCGGTGCTGGGCGCGGTGAACGGGATGATCGCGGGGCTTGTCGCCATCACGCCCGCGGCGGGCTTCATCAATGGCGCCGAGGCGATCATCCTCGGCCTTGCTGCCGGCATCATTCCCTGGGCCAGCTGGAACTGGCTGGGCAAGACCTGGCTGTTCCGCAAGGTTGACGATGTCCTGGGGGTTTTCCATACCCACGGCGTGGCCGCGGTCGTTGGCGGCATCGGGACGGGCATTCTCGCCGATCCGAAGATGATCGAATATTTCGGCACCGGCTCCGCCAGCAACGTCAACGTCACCGGCGCGCTGTTCGGCAACCCGCATCAGCTGGTTCTGCAAATCTATGGCGCGCTGTTCATCATCGTCTGGAACGTCATCGCGACCACCGTTCTTCTGAAGATCATCGGGATCGTGGTGCCGCTGCGCGCCGATGACGAGACCCTGCTGATCGGCGATGACGCGGTGCATGGCGAGGAGGCCTACGCGATCTATGCGGACGGCCAGAAAGTCCCGGTCATGGGCGACTGAAGCTTCAAGCCTCGCGCGGCCGCGAGAGGCTTGATCTTCCCGGTTGGAAGGCCCGGGGCGGCAACGCCCCGGGCCTTTGCCGTTTGCGGATGGGAATTCACCGCAAGGGGTCGGTGAGAGCCGTTACCGCCAGGATTTCCGTTCGATCCGCTTTCAGGATGAAGCCGGCCGTGATCGCGCGGTCCAGCGCCGCGGCGAAAAGCCCGAGATATTGCGCGCTGCCGCCGGGATAGAGGCGGGCAAGGCGCGCCTGGCGGAAAGGGGTGGCGGTGCCGGTAAGGCCGTAGATGCCGCCGATGCCGGAGAGGGTGCTGACCGGCACGTCGATCCAGGGTGTGCGGATGCCGCCCCGCGCATTGCCGCAGGCATCGCGCAGCGGATTGAAGCTTCCCCGGGCAAGCATGATCGGCGGAGCCCGCGCGGGTGCTGTGCCTTCCGCCACCCACTGGTTCAAGGCGGCGAGTGCCGCTTCCGCGACGTAATGATGCTGGGGCCCGTTATTGATCGGCAGGGGAGGGCGCATGCCGGCGATTTCGCGCTTGGGCGCCCAGGTGCCGGCCCGCGCGGCAGGGGGAAGTTGCGGCGTGTCGATCATGCCGCCGCCCAGGAGATAATTGTCCACATGCGCGGCGCCGGGAATTTCCCAGCTGCGCAGGTACGGCCCATCCGGCTGCCGGGCGGCCGCGAAGCCGATGAAACCGACAAGGCCGTTCACGTCGGTTTCGGTTAGCAACTGCAATACCGGTACGCGCGGGTTCTCCGGCAGGTGGACCGGGTGGGCCATTTCCTTCTTCGAGGCGGAATAGAGCGTGCGCCAGTCCAGCGAAGCGGCGGCGCCGGCGCGGGAATGGATGAGATAGCCGTCATAGACCCGCGCCAGAGGATCGACGTATTTCACGTAGGTGGTGAGGTACAGGGCGGACTGGGAATCTCCCATGGCAAGCAGGCGCCGGGGGTAGAGACCGTTCAGCAGCGCGGCCGGCTGCTGGCGCAGCAGCCGGCCGGCGTCGGAGAAGATGTCGAAGCTATAGGCGTTATCCGGCAGCGTGAGACTCGCGTAGCGTTGCCGGTTTGCCTCCTGCAAAGCCTGGCCGGACTGGCTGAGCCCGGATTCCGGGGCCACACCCGCCTTCTGCGCCGAAACGGCGACATAGGCGTAGCCCGAGCGCAGCATTTCCCGATGCAGCATGATCCACTCGATCGGAATGTCGTGGCCGGTGCTCACATTCAGCCATTCCACCGCCACCGTGCCGTTGAAGCGGCGCGGATCGCTCGGGGTGAGAACGACGAGCCGGGTGCGGTAGGCCCGGCGCCTCCACGGCCGGACTGTTTCCTGGCCGGCGGCGTTGCGAACGGCGCGGTAGGCGACCGCAGTGCCGGCGAAGAAGAATTCCCGTTCCGTATAGCCCTGCGCGGCCAGGCTGTAATCACCCAGCGCCAGCGTGGGGACGCCCGGTACCAGGCGCGCCACCGGTTGCTCCGCACGGGCCGGGGGCAGGGTGAGCAGGAGGGCTGGCAGGAGGGCAAGCCGGCAGGCGATGCCGGTTTTCTTGAAAGAACGCTTAAGCTTTTTGGCCCAAGATTTTGATTTATCCGACTCTGAGGGCAAGGTATAAGGCGTCAATGGCAATCTCTCTGGGAAACGACCGCTTCATTTCGCCCGGCCTGAAGGCGCAGCTCCGGCGTCGCCTGGCGGAGCTGGCCGGGATATGCGTGGCGGTGGTGGGCGCCGCGCTATTGCTGGCATTGCTCTCCTACCACGCGCAGGATCCGTCTTTCGATACCTCTGGCAGCGGCCGGACGCTGAATTTCGTTGGGCCGGCGGGAGCAGGGGTTTCCGACCTGCTCCTCCAAGGCTTCGGGGTCGCCGGGTTTGTGCCGGCGGTCATTCTGCTTGCCTGGGCCTATCGCCTGGGAACGCGCGGCCGGCTTGGCTATTTGAAGACCCGTATTGTTCTGGGCGGCATGGCGATGCCGCTGCTGGCAATGGCCCTGGCGATGGCGGTGGCGATCATTCCCGGCCCGGCGATCGGCTGGCCGGTGCCTGCCGGAATCGGCGGGGCGGCGGGACTTATTCTCTCCCGGGTTCTGGCGCATCCGGTTTCCGGGGCCTGGGCCGGAATTGTCATGTTTTTCAGTCTTGTCGCAGGGCTGACGGCGCTGATTTTTTCGCTCGGCTTCACGCCGGGGGAATGGCGCAGCGGCGGCAGCCGGGCGGCGCGTGTAGCCGCCGCTTCGGTAGCCGGCGGCAGGCGCGGGGCGGAGGTTGTTTCTTCCTGGATCACGCCCTTGCTGAAAGCCGCGGAGGCGGGGGACGCGCGGAACTGGATTCTGCCGCCCGGCGGGCAAGACCAGGCACAAGCCCCAGCCCAGCCTGGCGCGGCGGCGTTCGCAGGCGGAGATGAGACGAAGCGGGCGCCGGCGGCCCCCGCGGTGAGGGCCGCCCAGCTGACCAGGAAAGCCGCGCCCCGACAGGAGCGCCTGCCGCTTGCGGATATGGGATGGAATTTTCCCTCGCTCGATCTTTTGCGGGCGGCGCCGGCGCGCGTGACCTCAGGCCCTTCCAACGATGCATTGCAGAGCAATGCCCGGCTCCTGGAAACCGTGTTACAGGATTACGGGGTGCAGGGCAGGATCGTGGAAATCCGCCCTGGTCCGGTGGTTACCCTTTATGAACTGGAGCCCGCGCCCGGCATCCGCTCCGCCAGGGTGATCGGGCTGGCGGACGATATCGCCCGCAGCCTTGCCGTGGTTGCCGTGCGCATCGCCACCGTTTCTGGCCGCAATGTCATCGGCATCGAGCTGCCGAACGCACGGCGGGAGACCGTGTATCTCTCCGAACTGCTGGGAGCGGCAACCTGGCAGAGCCAGGGCGGCAAGCTCAACCTGGCGCTGGGTAAGGATATTTCCGGAGCGCCGGTGATCGCCGATCTGGCGCGCATGCCGCATCTGCTGATCGCGGGCACCACCGGCTCGGGCAAATCCGTGGGCGTGAACGCCATGATCATGAGCCTGCTGTTCCGGCTTTCGCCGGAGCAGTGCCGGCTCATCCTCATCGATCCCAAAATGCTCGAACTTTCGGTGTATGACGGCATTCCGCATCTGCTGGCC
>JAJYAF010000317.1 GCA_021779655.1 Pseudomonadota bacterium | reverse complement strand
TTTTTCTCCTATATGAACCTGTTCATGTTCTTCATGCTCACCCTGGTGCTCGCTGCGAACCTGATCGTAATGTTCGTGGGTTGGGAGGGTGTGGGCCTGTGCAGCTACCTGTTGATCGGCTTCTGGTTCCTAAAGAAGTCGGCGGCTGACGCGGGGAAGAAAGCATTCATCACCACCCGCATCGGCGACATGGCCTTCACCGTGGGCATCTTGCTGGCATTCTGGACGTTCGGCTCGGTCGCCTTTGGCGACATGTTTGGCAAGGCCGCGCAAATGGCTCCGGAGACGATGGACCATGCCGGTGTTCTGACGACTTTGTGCATCCTGCTGTTCATCGGCGCGATCGGCAAATCGGCGCAGTTGCCGCTCTATGTCTGGCTGCCGGACGCGATGGAAGGCCCCACGCCCGTCAGCGCGTTGATCCACGCCGCGACCATGGTCACCGCCGGAGTTTACATGGTCGCGCGGATGAACCCGCTTTACTCCCGCGCGCCCATCGCCATGCTGCTGGTGGCCATCGTCGGTGCGGTCACGGCGTTTTATTCCGCCACGATCGGCCTGGTGCAGACCGACATCAAGAAGGTTCTTGCCTACTCGACTATATCGCAGCTTGGCTACATGTTCCTCGCCTGCGGCGTGGGAGCCTACGCGGCGGGCATCTTCCATCTGATGACGCACGCCTTCTTCAAGGGCTTGCTCTTCCTCGCCGCCGGCAGCGTCATCCACGCCATGGGCGGCGAGCAGGACATGATGAAGATGGGCGGTCTGCGCAAGCAGATTCCGGTCACGTACGCGACGATGCTGATCGCCACGCTGGCGATTGCAGGCATCCCCGGATTTGCCGGCTTCTTCAGCAAGGACGAAATCCTCGAAGCGGTTCGCTCCGGCCCGTACGCCAGCCTGCCGCTTTGGCTGCTCGGCGTGGCCGGAGCCGCGCTGACCTCGTTCTACATGTTCCGCCTGGTGTTTCTCACCTTCTTCGGCAAGCCGCGCTTCGACGCGCACAAGGTCCACGTCCACGAATCGCCGAAGAACATGACCGTGCCGCTGATGATTCTGGCGTTTCTTTCCATCTTCGGCGGCTGGTTTGCCGCGCCCAGGCTGGCGGGAGGGGTGGATTATTTCGAGCGGTTCCTGCATCCGGTCTTTTCGGCCTACGCCCCAGCGGGCGCCGAGGCTGCCGCGGCTCCGATGGAGGGCGCGGCCAATCCGGGGCTGGAGATCTTGCATGCGCTGACGGGCTGGCCGGTGATCGTTGCGGTGCTCGGGCTGCTCCTTGCCTGGTGGCTGTACATCAAGAATCCGCAGGCGCCTGCGCGCCTGGCCAGAAGCCTGCACGCGCTCTATGTCCTTTTGCTCAACAAATATTTTGTGGATGAGATGTATCTGGCGCTGCTGGTCCGCCCGCTGCTGTGGATTTCCACGGTGCTGCTGTGGCACGGCGTGGATAAGGGCGTGATTGACGGGGCGATCCACGGCACCGCGCGCGCGGCGCGCGGCTCCGGCGAGGAGATCCGCCTGCTTCAGTCGGGCAATGCGCGCAGCTATGCGACGTGGGTGGTGGTGGGCGCGGTGGGATTCACCGTGCTGCTGATTGGAATTCTGGAAATGGCGGTGCGCTAGCGTGGAAACACAGCCTCTGTTGCTCACGGTGATCACTTTCCTCCCGCTTCTGAGCGTGGTGGCGCTCCTGGTGCTCCGCTCCGACGACCACGTCTGGATCCGGCGGATCGCCCTGGCCGTGTCGCTCGCCGAATTCGCGGTGTCCCTGCTGCTGCTGCGCGGATTCGACGCTTCGGACCCCACCTACCAGTTCCAGGAGTATCACCACTGGATCAGCCCGGCGATTCACTATCATCTCGGCATCGACGGCATCAGCCTGTTCCTGGTCTTGCTCACTACTTTTCTAACCCCTGTGGCGATTCTTTGCTCCTGGCAATCGGTTCACGAGAACGTCAAGGGGTTCTTCGTAGCGCTGCTGGTGATCGAGACGGCCATGATCGGCGTCTTCGTAGCGCTGGATCTGTTCCTGTTCTTCGTCTTCTGGGAGCTGACGCTTGTCCCGATGTACTTCCTGATCGGGATGTGGGGGCACGACCGGCGCATCTACGCTGCCGTGAAATTCATTTTGTATACCATGCTCGGCTCCATCCTGATGCTGGTGGCGATCTTGTGGCTTTACCGGCTGACCGGGACGTTCGACCTTCCGGGCATCGAAAATGCCCTGATGCGGGACGTCACGCTTTCCCCCGGCACCGAACTGCTGCTGTTCGGAGCCTTTTTCCTTGCCTTTGCCATCAAGGTGCCGTTGTTCCCGCTGCACACCTGGCTGCCCGACGCGCACACGGAAGCGCCCACGGCCGGCTCCGTCATTCTGGCAGGAGTAATGCTGAAGCTAGGCACCTACGGCATCCTGCGCTTCTGCCTGCCGCTGTTTCCCGCCGCGGCCCACCGGATGGCTCCGCTGATCGGCGCCCTGGCAATCATCGGCATCGTGTATGGCGCGCTTGTCGCCACGGTGCAGCATGATTTGAAGCGCCTGGTCGCCTATACCTCGGTCAGCCATCTTGGTTTCGTCGTGCTCGGCATCTTCGCCTTCAGCTCGATTTCGATTCAAGGCGCCATCTACCAGATGCTGAATCACGGGATTTCCACCGGCGCTCTCTTTCTTGCCGTCGGCATGCTCTACGACCGCCGCCACACGCACGAAATTTCCGAGTTCGGCGGCTTGGCCACGCCCATGCCGGTGCTGATGTCCTTTTTCCTGTTTATCGCGCTGTCTTCGCTGGCCCTGCCGCCGCTCAACGGCTTTATCGGAGAGTTTCTGATTCTGATCGGCACTTTCGAATCGCACCATGCCTGGGCTGCCTGGGCCACCAGCGGCGCGGTGCTCTCCGCGATCTACCTGCTGTGGGCTTATCAGCGGGTT
Organism: Pseudomonadota bacterium; assembly: GCA_021779655.1. The sequence continues at coordinate 916 of JAJYAF010000317.1, read as the reverse complement.
GCCCTCGGTGAAGTCACGGTGGAAAGGAACCGCGGTCTTTCGGATGCTTCGGGTCGCGAACGCCTGATCCTGGCCACCATGGCGGTCGCGATTCTCTTTCTCGGCATAGCTTCACCGCTCTTCACGCGGCGCATGGAGCCGGCCACGAACGCGCTCCTTCAGCAGATGAACAATCAGCTGCAACGGCCGCAGGATGCGCGGCGGCCCGCCGCCGCGGCCCCGGCCGCACGTGCCGCGCTCTCCACCGCGGGCGCGCCGCTGGCTTCCGCCGCTGAAAGGCGGGTGTCGGAATGATCTCGATTCCCGCCGAGCAGATCGCCAATCTTCAACGGCTGGCGCCCGAGGTCGTGCTGTGCCTCGTTGGCATGGTGATCATGATCGCCGACGCGTTCGTGAGCCGGGCCGGGCGCCGCGCGCTGGGCTGGCTGGCCTTCTTCGGATCGCTCGTGGCCCTCGCCGCCGTCCGCATCGCGGCGGAGCACACCGGACCGGCTTATAGCCATCTGTTCAGCAACGACACCTTCAGCCTGTTCGTGCACGTGGTTGTGATAGGCGCCGCAGCGCTGGCCATTCTCGGCTCGCTCGATTATCTCGACCGCGAGGGCATCCAGCGCGGAGAGTTCTACGCGCTCGTACTGTTCGCCGTGGCCGGCATGGGCATGCTTGCGGGCGCCAATGAATTGGTCACCGCCTTCATCGGCCTCGAGATGAGCTCCATTGCGAGCTATGTCCTCGCGGGATTCCGCCGGCGCGCGGAGCCTTCGAACGAGGCCTCCCTGAAATACTTTTTGCTTGGATCGTTTGCCACCGCGTTCTTTCTGTACGGCATCGCCATGGTCTATGGCGCCACGGGCACAACTCGCGTGGACATGGTGCCCGCGGCACTCGAGAGCGCGGGGCGTCTTCCGGTCCTGGC
>JAJYAF010000316.1 GCA_021779655.1 Pseudomonadota bacterium | reverse complement strand
AGGCCTTGTTGGAAGCCGCGACGTCCTTCGAGATATCCTGCAGCCCGGCGGCAAGGATTTTGGAAGCTTTCATGAAGGCTTCCAAATTCGCCTGGCTGAAAGCCAGCAGTTCTTCCGAGGACTTCATGGCCTTCTCCAGGTTCTCCTTCAGCTTGGCCTGCGAGGATTCAAACCCCTTGGTGGCCTTGGCGATGCCTTCCTTCATCGCCGTCATGGTGTTCTCGAAGCCTTTTGAGGCCATCTCGCTTGTCGTATCGACCGCTTCCGAAGCAGCCGCTTTTACTTTCGTTGCACTCATTTTATCCAACTCCAGATAGAGGAACGTATCCGATTTGACAGGGACAACCGGCAGGGTGGCAAAATAGCGGGGCTGTAGCTCCAAACGGCGAGCGGATATGAGGTCGCATATCGCATTGCAGCGAAACCTTCTCTAAGACAATGGAACCTGTACGTCAACGAAAATGTTGCAATGCACAAATCCTTGCGTTCAGATCATTTTTTGGCCGCAAAGGAATAAAACCCGTTAACCTATTGGGTTTCTAAGAATTTTTGTTTTAAAGCTGGACAGCCAGAGCCTCGGCGTTTACAGAAATTCATCGCAAAGTTAGGGTGGCAGGATGCAGGTGGGACGTTGGAGCGAGCGCCGGGTTGTTGCCGCGAGTGCGGCGTTTTGCCTGTTTTTTATAGGCCATGCCGCTTCAGGACATGTTTTGCGTCACGGTCATCGGCCGCATTCCCACATTGCGGCCAGGCATGCCCCCTCCCTCCAGACCGCGAACACGGATTTCGGGCCGACGGCGCCGGGGGATAGCTACATCGTCATCAACGCGAGCACGGGCAGCGTGCTTTCCGAAAGCGGAGCGGATACCCCGCGCTATCCCGCCAGCCTGACCAAGCTGATGACGCTCGACCTCGCTTTCCAGGCGATCCGGGACGGGCGAATGACCCTGGAAACCCTGATTCCGGTTTCCGTGAACGCTTCCATGGTGGAGCCGGTCAAGCTTGGATTGATGCCGGGCGACGAGATCACGGTCCGGCAGGCGATCCTCGCCATGACCACGATGTCCGCCAATGACGCGGCGACCGCGCTCGGCGAATATCTGGGCGGCGGCTCGGAAGCGCGTTGCGCGCAGATGATGACCCTCAGGGCGCATGCACTGGGTATGGCGCAGACCCAATTCTACAATGCCTCCGGCCTGCCGAACCCGGGCCAGGTGACCACCGCGCGCGATCTCGCCATCCTGGCGCGCGATATCGTGACGAGTTTTCCGGAGGATCAATCCTTCTTCGAGGTACTGAAATTCAACTTCCGGGACCGTACCATCTATAGCAACGACGGGATGCTGAAGTCCTATCCCGGGGCGATGGGGATGAAGACCGGCTACACGATCCTGGCCCGGCATAACCTGATCACCGCGGCGGAGCGCGGCGGCAGAATCCTTATCGGTGTAACGCTGCACGAGAATTCCTGGCCGGCGAGTTATGAACGGATGACCGGTCTGCTGAATGCCGGCTTCGGCGGCGGGATGCCCGCCGGCGGAATTCTGCTCGCGGCGCGGAAGGCGCCGGGCCAAGCGGGCGTCGCGCCGGCCCTGAAGCTGGCAGCCAATACCGCCCCGCCTCGCGGGACTCGGCCTGAATACACCCCGCCAAACATCCCGCTGCCCCGTCCCGGCCCATCGCTGTTCCCGGTGGCGGAAGCAGCGACGCTGCGGCCGATGGTGGGGGGGGCGGGCCACCGCGCGGTGCATACGCAGCCGGTTCGGCTCGCGGATAAGCGCCCGGCTCGCGGCACGGTCCCGGGCTGGACCGCTCAGGTGGGTAGCTATACCCGACTGAAACTGGCGAAGGTGCAAGCGATTCACGTGCAGAGCATGCGCGGGGTCGGCATTGCCCGCGTGGCACGGGTGGAGCACCACGGCAAAATCCTCTGGGCCGCCCAACTTGTCGGCTTGAGCCAGACCGATGCGCACGCAACCTGCCATGCGCTGGAGGTGCAGGGCCATAGCTGCATGGTCATCGCGCCGCAAAACGAACATCTGGCCGAGCGGGAGGTCTCTGCCGGGTAGCCGGCAAAGACCGGCTGTGGCGTGAACCCCATAACAGAGGGGATTTTTCCTGTCCGGCTCGTTTGACCCTTGGCCTTGACCGTCAAGCTCCTCTATCTGAGCCGCGATGCTTACCAGCGTGTTTTCCGATTTCCTGAGTGGGACGGCCAGTAGCAAGCCACTGCAAGCCGCCACCATCATCGCCGGCACCTTCATCCTGGAGGATGCGGCCACGCTGCTTGCAGCGATGCAGGTGGCGGCCGGCGCCGTCTCCTTGCCGGTGGCGCTGGGCGCGCTCTATGCGGGGATCGTTCTGGGGGACCTCGGGCTGTATGCGCTGGGCGCGCTTTCCGCCCGGCATCCGTGGGCCCAGCGCCTGGTGCCGAAAAGGCGCCAGGATATCGGCCATGACTGGGTGCAGCGGCGGGTGATCCTCCTCGTGCTGGTTAGCCGCTTCGTGCCTGGCCTGCGGCTGCCAACTTATACCACGCTCGGCTTCCTGCGGGCGCCGATTGTGCAGTTCGCACTGGCGGCCATCGCCGCGACGCTGCTCTGGACCTCCGGGCTGTTCTTCGCCTGCCTCAGGCTCGGCGCGCTGATGCAGCGCTACCTCGGCATTTGGCGCTGGGCGGGACTCGGGGTATTCTGCGTTATATTAATTCTGGTCGGCCGTGTAGCGACGCTAATGTATAATAGAAGGATCCGCCAATGAGCGAAAGCTCGCTCGCCACCAACCGCCCTGCTCTCGCATTCCTATCCAGATTTTCCCGCTTCAAGCATTCCTCCAAGCCGGTTTCATTTTTTGAATTCTGGCCCGGCTGGCTGTTCTACACGCCGGTCGTGCTATTCTGGATTTTCAACGCGTTGCGCTACCGCAGCACGACCTTGCCGGCACTTGCCAATCCGCGCATCAATGCCGGCGGCATCTGCGGCGAGTCAAAAAACGACATTTTGCGCCTGGCAGGCCCGTTTGCACGGAAGTGGATCGCGGAGCACGTGGCCATGACCACCGCCGGCCATGTGGATGGAGACGACCTCGCCACGGCGGAAGCGCTGATGGCCAAACATGGTCTGAATTACCCCGTGGTCGCCAAACCGGATATGAGCTGCAATGGCGTGGGGGTACGGGTGATCGAGAACCCCGCCGCGCTCAGGGCCTATCTCGCCGGGTTTCCTCGCGCCACCGCCCTGCAATTGCAGACCTTGGTAACGTATGAGGGCGAGGCGGGTATTTTTTATATTCGCCATCCGGGAGCGGCTCATGGCCGCATTACCTCCGTCACGTTGAAATTTCCGCCCACGGTTATCGGAGATGGCAAGCGCACCATCCGCGCGCTGATCGCAGCCGATGATCGGCTGAAGGCGATCTCCCGCTTGTTGCTGAAAAAACTGGGAACGGCGGCGGACAGGGTTCCCTCCCAGGGCGAATCATGCCGGCTGGTTTTCGTTGGCAATCACTGCCGCGGTTCCACCTTCCAGGACGGAATGGCCATCGTCACCCCGGCGCTGACGGCGCGGATCGAAGGCATCGCCCGAGATTTCGATGGGTTTTATTTCGGGCGGATCGATCTGCGCTACGGATCGCTCGATGATTTACGCGCGGGACGGAATTTCAAGATCATCGAGATCAACGGCAGCGGTTCGGAGGCCACCCATATCTGGGACCCGGAGATGACCTTGCGCGAGGCTTATGCCGCGCAGTTTTACCATTACGGTGAATCGTTCAAAATCGGTGCCGCCATCCGGGCGTTGCAGGACCGGCGTCCGATCAGCCTGATGCGTCTTTGGTCGCTCTGGGCC
>JAJYAF010000315.1 GCA_021779655.1 Pseudomonadota bacterium | reverse complement strand
CCCGGCTTCGATTCGGGCGATCTGCCCGGCGAAAGCCGGCACCACGAAATCCTCGCTCTGGCCGGGGCCGGTATGGTTGAATGGGCGTAAGCGCAACACGCGCAGCCCCTCCCCCGCCAGCGCGCCGAGGGCCAGTTCCGCCGCCCCCTTGGTCGCGGCGTAGAGGTTCATCGGCGCCAGGGCTGCGTCCTCATGCACCGGAACCCCGGATTTGAAGGTTGCGCCATAACATTCGGCGCTGGAGACGTAGATCAGCCGGCATTGCGATACTGTCGTTAAGATCGCGTCGGCAAGGTTCAACGTGCCGTGCAGATTGACAGCCCATGCCCGCGCGGGGCTGGAACGGGCGGCGCCGACCGCCGCGATCGCCGCCAGATGGATGCAGGCATCCGGCTTGAGCCGGGAGAAGACTTCCCGCACCTGCTGTGGATCGGTGATGTCCAGCCGCTCGCCGGTTTCCGTGCCGCGCGCGGTGCCGATGATTTCCGCCTCAGGGCAGGCGGCCCTGACCGCCGGCAGAAGATGCCGGCCGACAAACCCTTCCGCGCCGGTGATGAGGATTCGGCCCGCGAACATTTCAGAGCAAGGCTCGGTGGCGAGCGAGATCGGCATCCACCATCTCGGCCACCAGTTCCGGCAAGGATATTTCCGGCTCCCACTTGAGCTGCCGGCGCGCCTTGTCAGGATCGCCCAGAAGGATGTCCACCTCCGCCGGCCGCAAACGTTTGGGATCCACTTTCACGTAAGCGGCGGCATCCAGACCGGCATGCGCGAAGGCAAGCTCGCAGAACCGCCGGACGCTGGTGGTCACACCGGTCGCGATGACATAGTCATCCGGGACATCCTGCTGAAGCATCAGCCACATCGCCCGCACGTAATCCTTGGCGTGGCCCCAATCGCGCATGGCATCCAGATTGCCAAGCGGCAACTCATCCGCCAGGCCAAGCTTGATGCGCGCCACCCCATCGGTAATGCGGCGCGTTACGAACTCGATGCCGCGCAACGGGCTTTCATGATTGAAAAGAATGCCGGAGGAGGCGTGCAGGGCGAAGCTCTCGCGGTAGTTCACGGTCATCCAGTGACCATAGAGCTTGGCCACGGCATAGGGAGAGCGCGGATAGAAAGGGGTATTTTCCGACTGCCTGTCCTCTTGGATCTTGCCATACATTTCCGAGGAGGAAGCCTGGTAGAATCTCGCTTCCGGCCGGACGATACGGACCGCTTCGAGCAGATTGGCGGCGCCGATACCGGTAACCTGGCCGGTCAGCAGCGGTTGCTGCCAGGATGTGGCAACGAAGCTTTGCGCGGCGAGGTTGTAAACTTCGTCCGGCTGGTGATCGTCCATGATCCTGATCAGTGCCGAAAGATCGGTAAGATTGCCGTCCACCATTTCCACCTGGTCCAGAATCCCCAGCCAGCGGAGCCTGGCTCCGATGACATCGGAGGAGGCCGAACGGCGCAACATACCGATGACATGATAGCCTTGGCCCAGCAGAAACTGCGAAAGATACGCGCCATCCTGGCCCGTAACGCCCGTTATTAACGCTTTTTTCATCTTTCATTTCCCGATGACACGCGCTTTCTCGTAAACTATATCGCATTGCAACAAAAGCTGGGATGGTAAAAATGAACCCCCCGTCCCGATTAACAGGCGGAGAAACAGCAATGGCGAAAATGGCAGTCTCGCGTCGGACCCTGATGGCGGGCGCCGCCGGCCTCGTTCTGCCGGGCGGGCTGGCCGAGGCCGGCGCGGACGGCCCGGACACCGCTTCAGCCGGCTTTCCCGCGCCGATCACGGCCATTCCGTTCGGTTCCTCCTCGCATTGGCTGCAGCCTTGGCGCGGGCTGTGCCGCACCCGGTCCGCGGCCGAAATCGCGGCCGGAATTGGTGCCACGGTCGGCGGCTTCGCCACGCCGCAACCGGCGCTCGACATGCTCTACCGGCACGGCTTTCGGCTGGTGCGAACGGAACTCCCCTGGACGATGGTGGACCCTCAGACCGAGACGCATCTGGTCAACGCCGCCGAGGTCAAGGCGTTCCTGGCAAGGCTGAAGATGGCGGGCCTGCGGCCGCTTATCCTACTCAACGCCAATGACGGCTGGCCTTGTCCGGTCACGCCGGTGCAGGTCCGGCTTGCCGCCGATGCGCCGGCCGGTGCGCGTTCAATCACGCTGGTCTCGACAAACGGGCTGGTGCCGGGCCGCAGCGGGCCCCAGCGTATCGGCAACGGTAAAATGGCCCCGGTGCTGGTGACGGGGATAAGCGGGCAGGAAGTCCACCTCTCCAAGCCGTTGCCCGTGCCGCTCGCCGCGGGCACCGGCCTGCCTTTCGTTACCCTGCATTACGCGCCGTTCTCCCAGCCCGGATCGCCAGGCAACAGAGAAACCATGCAAGGCTGGCTGCGCTATGTGGATATCGTCTGTGAAACCGCGCTGTCCGCCCTGGGCACCGAAGGCCAGGCGGATTGCGGCTTCGACCTGGAGATCTGGAACGAGCTGACCTTCGGCTCCGATTTTCTTCAGATCAATAAATATTACAACCCTCCGCTGCTCCATTACGATCCAGAAACTATCTTTCATGATATCGTGACGCGGACGGCGGAACATCTTCGGGCCGCGGCGGCGAAATATCCCGGCATGCGGATCACCGATGGCTTTGCCAACACCGCGCCGTTTATCGCCTCGTCCCAGGAGCCGCCGGGAGTGGGCGCGATCAGCAAGCACCCTTATCCTCCGGCGCTCGCCTTTCCCAACAACCCCGGCGAGCCGCATATCGTGGCACTCGACGCCTTCGGAAAGAAGACGGAGTTCGTGCCGACCTACAAATGTTTCTTTCCGGAATATTTCGCCAATGTGATCCAGACCGAAACGCTTTGCCGCGATGTCAGTGATCAGACGAACATGATTTATGGCGTGGCGCATGGCAGGCTCGCGCGCATCATCAACGGCAGGCCCGACCCGGTGGCGGTTTGGATAACCGAGATCGGCTGCGCGCCGCCGCAATTCCACATAACCGAGCCCGCGGAAGCCAGCCGGCTGATGACCGCTTTCACGCTGCGCTGCGTGTTGTTTTATCTGAATATCGGCGTCGAGCGCGTTTACATGTTCCAGGCATTCGCCAAGCCGGGAGACCTTGGCCTGGTTGACCCGCAGACGGTGACAACGCCGAGTGCGCCCCTGCTGGCGTTGGCCAGAGCTTTAGCGGCGATTGGCGGCGGGGCCGAAGCCGGTATGGCGGCGGCGCGTGCGGACCTGAAGATAACGGCGTTTCGCAACCCCTCCGGCGAAGTGCTGTTTTCCGGGAACGGAACCCCGAATTTGCCCGACATGACGGCAGCGGATTCGCTCGTCCTGCTGCCGATCCAGGCATCGGCGACGCGTTTTGCGATCGTCTATTACGTCATGACCCGCGATATCCGCGTGCCGCTGGAGCCGCAAAACCTCGCGATCGAAATTGCCGCACCGGGAATTGGCGGCTTCGCCGCGACCTGTTACGATCCGGTGAGCGACGGTTCTTCCGCACCGGCCGCCAAATCCGGCGCGGGCGACACGCTTCGTTTGGAAATCGCGGCGACCGACACGCCGCAAATCCTGCTTCTTACCGCCTGACCCCTGGCAGGGCGACAGCCCCGCGCATAGGGCTTTGATTTGGCGCGCGGCCGCCCCGCCAACCCCGCGCGCGGTTTGATTTTGGCGCGCGGCCGCCCCGCCAACCCCGCGCGCATACCAATCCGCGTTTTCGCGGATTGGTATCATACCAGCCCGCCAATTCATTGACTCTATCAGACAGGTGGCGGGCTGGTATAAGGCTTTGATTTCGCGCGCGGCCGCCCCGCCAACCCCGCGCGC
>JAJYAF010000314.1 GCA_021779655.1 Pseudomonadota bacterium | reverse complement strand
GGCCGTGGATGCGCTGCTGGCGGCGCCGCTTGGGCTGCTGGTTCTTTCTCCGTTCCTCGTATCCATGTCGGAACATTTCGATTACGTTCACCTGCCGCCGAATTGGCCGTATTGTTTAACAGCGGATCTTACGAACTACATCATTCCGGGCCAAACCAATCTGCTCGGCCGGCTGTTGCACCCCCTTGGCGGAACCTTCAACGGCGGCCCGCAGGAGCAGGACGCCTATCTCGGTCTGCCGCTGCTGCTGCTGATCCTGTTCTTCGTCCGCGAGCAGGGGGCGCGCCCGGGGCCACGCCTGGTTTTCGTGATGTTTCTGCTGCTGGCGCTGGCAAGCCTGGGGCCGGGACTCTGGATCGCCGGGCATTTCACCGGGATCATCCTGCCCTGGTTTGCATGTGTGCATCTGCCCCTGCTGAATGACGCGCTGCCCACCCGCTTCGCGCTGTTCGTCTCCCTGGCCGTGGCGCTGATGGCCGCGCTCTGGCTTGCCGGAGCGCCCGCGGACGAGCGGCGCTCGCGCCTCGCGCTGGCGGGGCTTGCCTGCCTTATGCTGCTGCCCGCCCCGCAGCCCTGGCGGGCGGTCCCGGTCTCGGCCTTTTTCCGGCCAGGCAGGGTGGAGGCGGTATTGGGCGCCCAGGCGCGCCTGATGGTGCTGCCGTTCGCCATCAACGGGCCATCTTCCTACTGGCAGGCGGAAAACCGTTTCGGCTTTAGCGAAACCGGCGGCTATCTCGGCTTCATACCTCGGCCGATGCAGCGTTTCCCGGCCGCTGGCCGGCTTTTCGCCGATCAGGAAGGCCCTGCGTTCCTGGCCGATGTGACCAGTTTCTGCGCGCTCACCCACACCCAGTATCTGGTGGTGGGGCCGGGGACGCCGCTGGCGCTGCAAGCGGAAATCACCCGGCTGCATTGGCGCGGCCGGCAGATCGACGACGTGATCGTCTATGACGTGCCCGGCGGGAGCATGGCGCATGGATAGGCTGGTCTCCCTCGTCATTCCGTTTTTCAACGAGGCGGGAAATATCGCGGCCTTGCCGGCGGCGCTCTGGCCGGTGCTGGAGAGCATCCCCGGCATCGCCTGGGAGGCCGTATGCGTGGATGACGGCAGCAGCGATTCGACCCTGGCCGAGCTTGTCGCGCTCACCTCGGCGGATCGCCGGTTCCGCGTGCTGGAATTGTCCAGGAATTTCGGCAAGGAAGCGGCTCTCACCGCCGGGCTGGACGCGGCGCGGGGCGATGCGGTGATCCCCATGGACGCCGACTTGCAGGATCCGCCGGAGGTGATCGTCCGGATGATCGAAGCCTGGCGCGGCGGCGCCGAGGTGGTGCTGGCCCGCCGCCGCGACCGCAGCGCCGACGGTTTGTTCAAGCGCAAGACAGCGGCCTGGTTCTACCGCCTGCACAACCGGCTGTCGGATACGAAAATTCCCGAGAACGTGGGCGATTTCCGACTGCTGGACCGCGCGGTGGTGGAAGCGCTGAAGCGGCTTCCCGAACGCCAGCGCTTCATGAAGGGGCTGTTCGCCTGGCTGGGATTCCGCACCCGGGTGATCGACTATGTTCGCGCGCCCCGTGGGGCCGGCCAGAGCAAGTTCTCCGGCATCCGGCTGTGGCAGCTGGCCCTTGAAGGGTTCACGAGTTTCAGCACCGTGCCGCTGAAAATCTGGACCTATATCGGCGCGGCGGGAGCACTTGGCACGTTCGCCTACGCGGTCTTCATCGTCCTCTACACACTTTTGCATGGACGCGGCGTTCCGGGCTACGCCTCGCTGCTGGTCGCGGTGCTGTTTTTCGGCAGCCTGCAACTGCTCAGCATCGGGCTTCTAGGCGAATATATCGGGCGCATCTATATCGAAACGAAACGGCGACCGATCTACCTGATCCGCAAGATCCATGGCGGTTCCGATGGAGCCTGACGCCTATGTGGAAATGGCGGAAATGGAAGCGCGCCATTGGTGGTTCCGGGGCCGAAGGCAGGTGCTGGAAGCGATCCTCTCCGGCCTGCGGTTGCCGGGGCGGGCCCGGATTCTCGAACTCGGCGCGGGCACCGGCGGCAACTTCGCAATGCTGGCGCGCCTTGGGAACCTCACCGCCGTCGAGGCCAACGCGGCCGCGCGCGCGCTTTCGCAAAAAAAATGCGAAGGCGCAATACGGGTGCTCCCAGGCGCGTTGCCGGATGCGTTGCCGGACACCGGCCAGCCATTCGATCTCGTTTGCCTGTTCGACGTGCTCGAACATATCGAGGACGATGCGGCAAGCCTGGTGGCGATCCGCCGCTTGCTGGCGCCGGGCGGCGTTGCGGTGATCACCGTGCCGGCGTTTGCCTTTCTATGGGGGCCGCATGATGAGCGGTTGCACCACAAGCGCCGCTACGGAAAGGCGGAACTCAGGGCGAGGCTGCTTCGCGCCGGGTTCAGGATCGAGCGGCTCTCCTATAGCAACATGTTCCTGTTCCCGGCGGCGGTGGCCGCGCGCCTCGCGGACCGGCTGGCGCAAGCGGGCCGCAAAAACCCCAAGGCCAAAGGCGCCAGCCTGCCGCCCGAGCCGCTGAACCGGATCATGGCGGCGGTTTTCGGGGCCGAGCGGCATTTGCTGGCATGGACCGATCTGCCCGTGGGGCTGTCCCTGCTGGCGGTGGTCACGGCCGATTCCAGCGCCACGTTGGACCAAACGTGATTTGGCGCTACGATTAATACCAGCCCGCCAATTAATTGACTCTATCAGCCAGGTGGCGGGCTGGTATATGTCTTTGATTTCGCGCGCGGCCGCCCCGCCAACCCCGCGCGCATACCAATCCGCGTTTTCGCGGATCGGTATAAAACGCCAGATCGGGAGAATTGCATGCGTGTCTGCGTGATCCAGATGTCGCCGGGAGCGGATAAGCACGCGAATATCGACCAGGCGCGCGGGCTTATCGGCGCGGCGCTCAAGGCCGAGAAGCCGGATTTGCTGGCGCTGCCGGAAATCTGGACCTGCCTGGGCGGCGACCGCGCCGCCAAGCTGGCCGCAGCGGAAGGGCTGCCGCCGCGGGGATCGGGAGAGCCTGGAGGACCCGCCTATGAATTCCTGCGGCAAATGGCGGTCGCGAACGGCATCCACCTGCATGGCGGCTCGATCGGCGAGCGGGAGGGTGAGCGGATCTACAATACCAGCCTGGTTTTTTCGCCGGCGGGCGAGGAGCTTGCCCGCTACCGCAAGATCCATCTCTTCGACATCACCACCCCGGACGGCAAGGGCTATCGTGAGAGCGCGCTTTACGGCGCCGGCGACAAGGTGGTGACCTGCATGGCCGGCGGGTTCAGGCTCGGGCTGGCCATTTGCTACGATCTCCGTTTCCCGGAATTGTTCCTGGCGCTGCGCCGCGCCGGCGCCGAGTTGATCGTTCTGCCGGCGGCCTTCACCTTGCAAACCGGCAAGGACCATTGGGAAGTGCTTCTGCGCGCCCGGGCGATCGAGACCCAATGCTGGGTCGCGGCACCCGCCTGCACCGGCGCCCATGTGGAAGGCAATGGCGAAACGCGCTTCACCTACGGCCACTCGCTGATCGCCGATCCCTGGGGCCATGTGGTGGCCAAGGCCTCGGACGGGCCGGGCTTCGCGGCCGCGCGGATCGACCGGGAGATGCTCGCGCGGGTGCGGGCGAACATGCCCGTGTTAGAGCATCGGAAACTGGTTTGAGCCGCATCGCCTTCGTTGCCGCCGAAACCGAAATCGCCACCGCCGCGCGGGCCAGGCTGGTCGAGCTCTATGGCGACACGCCGTTCGAGCAGGCCACCAAGGTGGTTGCCCTTGGCGGCGACGGGCTGATGCTGGAATGCCTGCATAAAGTGCTGGGCACCGCCAAGCCGGTTT
>JAJYAF010000313.1 GCA_021779655.1 Pseudomonadota bacterium | reverse complement strand
AAGACAGGGATTTCGTGGAAGGAAACCACGCCGAGCCGGGGCATTTCGTGATCGAAAAGGCGTTCGTCGAGAAATAGGGTCGGGCGGGGAATCGCGCGCGGGGCGGTGTTATCCTTCCATGTCGAGCGCGATGGACTGTAGCACCTGCGGCTTTCTGGCTTTCAGCACGGCAAACCATATCGTGCCGGCGATCATGTAGGCGAGGAAGATCGGCGGCAGCCTGTTGAAAGGCGGCGGCGGATAGGGATAGGCGATGGAAAAGATCACAAAGCCCATCATGATCGTCCCGGCCAGCGCGGCGAGTATATGGATCGGCCGCAGCTTGCCGGAACGCATGAGCTCCACCGGCGCCGTCACGCATACCGCGAAATACACGGTGACGAAGCCATAGGTCGCAAGCGTTGCGGTTAGTCCAAAGGCGTTCAGCAGCCCGAGCGGCAGCGTGGCCAGGGTGATGACCAGGGTGATGAGGCCGGATACGAGAACCGCGACATGCGGGGTTTTGTGAACCCGATGCACCGTTCCCATCGCGCCGTGCAGGAACCGGAAGCTTCCCATGGAATAGAGCATGCGCGAGCCCGCGTTGATGCAGGCCAGCGCGCAGGCAAAGGAGCTGACAATGGCCGCGAAATAGACCACCCCCGCGGCCCAGGGCAGCCCCGCTTTGCTGGTCATGTCCGCGAAAGGAGAGGACGAACTGGCGATTGCCGCCGCGTTGTCGTCCATCCCCAGGATCATGCAGTAGGCGATGACCATGAAGAAGATGCCGGCCACGGTTGCGCTGCCGATAACCGCGATCGGAACATTGCGACGCGGGTTGGCCGATTCCTTTGCCAGTGTGGCGGCGCTTTCAAAACCCGCGAAGCTGAACACCGCGAAGACCAGGGCCGAAATGGTGCCGGCCCCTCCCTTGGGGAAGGTGAACTGCGCGGGATCGACCACCGACCCGTGCCTGCCGACGACCATGGCCGCGATGACGATGATGATTCCGCAGGAGACCGATTCGCAGGCCACGGCAAGGCGCGACGACATTTTGATATCGCGATACGCCGCAAAGGTTACCAAGCCGAGATAGACGACGGCGATGATCGCCTGCTGCGCGAAGCTGATGGAGATTTTGAAGACCGCGAGAAGGTTTTGCAAAAACAGCGGAAACCCCAGGACCACGGCGGCCGCCGTGACGATATAGGCGAGGATCATGGCCCATCCGGCAAGCGCTCCGGCCATCGGCCCGAAATTGCGGCCGATATACACGAAATACGACCCCGCTTCCGGGTGCCGTCGCGCCAGCGCGGCGATGCAGCCGCCGACGAAGACCAGTCCGATGGTGGCGATGAGGTAGCTCGCGAACGCGTTCACGCCGGCGAGGCCCGCGACAACCGAAATATTCAGCGCCGGTGTAAGGGTTGGCGCGGCATTGGCGACGGATTGCCCGATCATTTCTATCGTGCTCAGCGTGCCGCGCTTCAGCCGCGCGGGCGCGGCGGTGATGCTGGTGGTGGCTACCATGATTTCGGCATTCTCCTCAAAGCAAGGTTGGTTCCGCCGGGGGCGCGCGCAGCAGCGCCTGGTGCAACTGCGCCGCGATGGCGCGGACCCGGCGAGGCGCCGCCAGCAGCATCACCGCCGCGAAGCCGAACGCGGCGAAGACGCTGGCCAGGAAAAGCTGCGCGAAAAGCGAATGGCCCGCAAGCATGACGAGCGCGACGTGGCCGAGCGCCCGGCCCCCGATCAGGGCGATGAAGGGCAAGGCCAGAAGCCGGGCCAGACTGCCGGCGGGGCGGTTGAGCCCGAGCTTGAGCGCCGGAACGAGCAGGGCGACCGAAACCAGCCCCCGCGCGGCCAGCGCCCAGGCGAGCACCAGCAGCCCGCCGGGCGCCGCGAACCAGACTGTGGCCAGGATGATCGCCGCGTTGGCGAGCGCGAACCAGCCGACCGTCCGGGTTCGGCGCGCGGCGGTGAGCAGCGGATTGATCATGCCGTAGAATGCGGTCACCGGCGCCATGAGCGTGATGATGGAAAAAACCGGCACCGCTTCCGCCCAGCGCGCGCCGAACATCAAAAGCACCAGGGGGCGCGCCGCGGCGCCGGCGACAGCCGCCGCGAAGAACATGGTGACCGAGAGCGCATCGAGCATGCGGCGCGTTGTCTCGAAACGGCGCGCCTCATCGGCGCGAACGGCCACGAAGACCGGCAGAAACACCTTGCGCGCCGGGGTGAAGGCGATCTCCTGCAACACCTCAACCAACCGCTGGGCAATGCGAAACTGGCCCACATCGGCCGCGCTCATCCGCAGGCCGACGAGCATGACATATCCGGTGAGCGAGAAGTAATCGACGATCGCGGCCTGCATCAGCGGCAGGGAAAACCGCAGGGAACGCGCCAGCACGGCGAGCGCGGGCGGCGGCGGGGGAAGCCAGCGCGCCACCCGGCAGGCCGCGACGGCGAAGAAGAGCGTGCCCGCGACGCGCTGGTAGACCAGGGCATCGACGCCCTTGCCCGCAAGCGCGAAAGGCAGCGCGACCACCCCGCCGGCAACCGTGCTGCCGAAGGACAGCATGCCGATCGCGCGGAAGCGGAAGGCGTTTTCAAGCCGCGCGGCCGGCACGACCACGCAGCACGTCGCCACGATATTCAGCGCCAGGGTTTGCAGGACGAAGCGCAAGGCAGGCTGCGCATAGAGCCGGGCGACAGCGGATGCGCAAGCCAGGAGGGCCAGGGCGAAAACGAGCGAGGCCAGGAGTTGCGCCCAGAACGCGCCGGCCTCGGTTTCCCGGTCACCGGGGTGGGCCAGCACCTGTTCCCCCGCGCCGCCCACCGTGACCATGCGGGCGAGATCGGAAATGGCGGAGCCGATTGCCACCACGCCGACGGTGGAGGCCGGGACGAAACGCAGCAGGATGGCCAGGATCACGAAGCCGAAACTGCGCTCCGCCAGCACCGTGGCGAAGTTCCATGCCGTACCCCGTGCCGCCCCGCGCGCCAAGCTCATCGGTAAAATCCCTCGGCGCGTTTCTACCACCAATTGCACTTACGTAAAATTTCATGAAAAGAACAACCCGAGCAGCGCGGGCAGCAGGGCGGCGGGCATCGCCAGGAAGCCGAGTTTGAGAAACTGCCAGGCGGTGACGGCGATGTTCTCCCGGCGCAAGGCGGCGAGCCACAGAATGGTGGCGAGCGAACCGGTGACGGAGAGATTGGGCCCGATATCGACGCCAAGCAGAATCGCGGCCGCTACACGATGCGGCAGTCCACCCGCCGCCTCCCCGGCGGCCAGCCCGGCGGGAAGATTGTTCACCAGATTGCAGGCATAGCCGAGCACGATCCCGCCAGCCCAGAGGGCGCCGGCCGGATTGACCCGCGCCAGGGACTGAATCAGCGCGGCGAGCCTGGCCAGCGCGCCGGTTTGCGCCAGGGCCTGCACCAAGACGAACAGGCCGGCGACCAGCGGCAGCACGCTCCAGGAAACCTGCTTGAGCACGGGCCAGGGGATGCGCCGCCGCGGAATCCACAGGGCCGCCAGCGTTACGGCGGCGGAGCAGAAAGTGGGCAGGCCAAGACGCAGGCCCAGACCGGATACCACCAAAAGCAATGCCGCCATCCCGGCAATGCCGGCGGCGGCCGTTTTGCCCCCCGCGGAGAGCGGCGGCCGGGCGATCTCCCGTCGCAATCGTCCGGCGAGCGCCCGGCGCTGGGTAAAGCGCAGCACGCCCCAGGTGCCGGCGATGGAGAGCAGGGATGGCAGGGCGAAACGCGGCAGCCATTGAGCGAGCGGCGGCATGTGGCCATCGTAAAGAACGAGATTTGCCGGGTTGGAAATCGGCAGCACGAACGAGGCGGCGTTGGCGACAAAGGCGCAGATC
>JAJYAF010000312.1 GCA_021779655.1 Pseudomonadota bacterium | reverse complement strand
GTGGAGAAGCTGAACGGCGTGTCCTACTGGTCCAAGGTGCGGGCGCGGGCGGAAAACCTGATTACCATCACCGAAGGGGACCGCGTGATCATCGGGCCGCCCGCCGCCGGGATCACCGCGCAGGCGCGGCGGCTGCTGGAAGCGGGCGATCTGGCCGGCGCGGTGGCCGAGCTTGGCAAGCTCAGCCCCTCCACCCAGGCGGCGATGGGAGACTGGCTGCCCCAGGCGCGCGCCCTGCTCGCCGCCCGCGCCGCGCTGCTCGCCCTGGCCGGGCAAGACTGATGTTGCGGGCGCTGCGTTTTCTCGTCATCGCCGCCGTTCTGCTGGCGCTCGCCTGGGGCGTGGGCAGCATTCCCGGCACCCTTACCGCGCGTTCCGGCGCCTATACCGTGGAAACCTCGGTCCCCGGCGCGATCGTGATCCTGGCGGTCGTCGCGCTGCTGTTGGGTTTTTTATGGCGTCTGCTGGCGGGCCTGCGGCGCGCGCCCGGCGGATTTGGCAACTGGCGCGGCGCCCGTCGGCGCAAACGGGCCGAGCTTGCGCTGGAACGCGGCATCGTCGCGCTGGCGGCGGGTGACGCCACGGCGGCCGGGGCCAACGGCGCCGCCGCCCGCGCCTGGATGGGCGAGACACCGCTGGTTCTGCTGCTATGCGCCGAAGCGTCCCGGCTGGCCGGCAACACGGAGCAGGCCAACGCCGACTTCGCGCGGCTCGCGGGCCTTACGGGATTCGCCTTCCTTGGCCATCGCGGCCTGGCGCGCCACCATCTCGCGGCCGGGAATCAGGCGGCGGCGGCCGAGGCCATCGGGGCGGCCGAAGCCGCTTATCCCGGCAGTCCCTGGATCCGGAACCGGCGGCTCAAACTCGCGCTGGACAGCCGGGATTACGCCGCCGCGCTCCCGCTTGCCGGAACGCCGCTCAGAACCGCGGCACTCGCCGCCGCCGCCGCCAATGCGGCCACGACGCCCGCGCAGGCGTTGCGTCACGCAAAACAAGCCATGAAGGCGGCGCCCTCCTATCCCCCGGCCGTCAGCGCCTATGTCCGGGCGCTGCGCAAAGCCGGAAAAAACCGCGCGGCGCGGCGCACCGCGATGAAAGCCTGGGCCGCCGCGCCGCATCCGATGCTGGCGGAGACGTGGCTGGAAAACATCCCCTCCGCGCTGGAGAGGGCACAAGCCGCGGCGGAACTGGCCGGCAGCGCGCCAGGGCATCCGGAATCCGAGCTGCTGCTGGCGCAGACCGCGCTGGCGGCGCAGCTCAGCGGAGAGGCGCGGCGGCACGCCAACGCCGCCCTCCGGACGGGGCTTGCCGATAAGCGGGTGCAGTCGGTGCTGGCGAGCCTCGATCCGAATACGGCAACCGCCACCGCGCTCGCGAACGCGCCGGAACCCGTGTGGCAGTGCGCGCGCTGCGCTGCCAAGGCGCCGCAGTGGCAGCCCGTCTGCCCGGCTTGCGGGGAGATCGGTTCGCTGGCGTGGCGGGCAGAGCCGCCGGCGGTTCCCGCGATCAGCGGGTGAGGATTGCCCTTGGCTGCAAGACAGGCAGCGCCCACCGGAGCAGACGCCCCCCGCCCCGGCGCGTCCCCGCCTTCTCTACCCAGACATGCAGCGCGATCGCCGCCGGAATCGGCAGCAGCACCGCGGCCGGAAGCCAGAGCAGGGAAAACAGCAGCGGACTGCCATGCGCGCACGGCGCCAGCAGCATGGCGCAGGCGCGCTGCACGGGCTCGTTGACAAGGTAGAGCGGGTAGGAAATCGCGCCCATGTATTGCGCCGCCCGGCTGCCCAGCAGCGGCGGCAGCAAGGGCATGCCGGGATGGCGCTGCGCCAGCAGCAAGACCGTCCAGCCGATGGGGGTCAGCGCCTTCCCCGGCGTGCCCGACAAGAGGCCGGTCAGCACCACCACGGCCAGCGTGATGCCGTATGCCCGAACCCCGCCGCCACGCATCCATATCGCCGAGGCGAGGCCGAGCGCGAAATAAGGCGCCGCGTCCGGCAGAAAGGCGCGGCTGAACCGCCAGTAGCCCGGCAGGACCGGAATCGCCGCATGGTAGATCATGCCGATCGCCAGGATCAGGAAGGCAAAGACCTCCAGCCGCCGGGAATGCCCAAGCCGTCCCAGGACGAACGCCATGAGCATATAGAACTGCCATTCGGTGGAGAGACTCCAGGCGGGCGGCAGCACCGTGATCCAGCCCCAGGGGGAGAAGCCGTGCGGCAGCAGGCCCTGGATGAGGAAAACATGCGAAACCACGTGCCAGAGGAAAAACGGCTCCATACCCCGCCAGAACGAGCCCGCCACCGAGTAAGGCGAGAGCCAGGGCAGGGCGGCCAGGGGAGAGCCGAGACAGATCAGCACCACCGCCAGCGCCAGCACGGTGAAATAGACGGGCAGCAGGCGCTTCGCCCGCGCCTTGAGAAAAGGCAGCGGGCGGTAGTCGAATCGTTCCAGCGAGTTGACGACGACAAGCCCGCTCAAGGCGAAGAACAGATCGACAATCGCTTCCCCGTGGCTGAACGGGCCAGCGAGCCAGCCCGGCACAGGGGCGAACATGCAGGCATGGGAGACCATGACGTAAACGGCTAGCATGCCGCGCAGCCCGTCCAGTTGCGACCATCTCTGCATGATTGCAACCTATGCGCGAAACCGATTCCCTGCCAGCGATTTTTCGTTACGCGCCCCTCAAAGTCCCACGAGCGCGCGAGCGAACTCCACCGGGTCGAACGGCTGCAAATCCCCTGCCTGCTCGCCGGTGCCGACCGCGTGGACCGGTAATTGAAACAATTCGGCGAGCGCGACGACGATGCCGCCCTTGGCCGAGCCGTCCAGCTTGGTGACGATCAATCCGGTAAGATCAACCATTTCCTTGAAGGTCCGCACCTGGGCGATGGCGTTCTGGCCGGTGGTGGCATCCAGGGTCAGCAGCACCGCGTGCGGGGCGGTCGGATCGAGCTTGCGGATAACCCGGATGATTTTCCGCAGCTCCTCCATCAGCGCCGATTTGTTGTGCAGCCGGCCCGCCGTGTCGATGAGAAGGATATCGGCGCCGGCGGCCTGCGCCTTTTTCAGCGCGTCATGCGCCAGGGAGGCGGCATCCGAGCCGGGCGGCCCGGCGATCACCTCGGCACCCGCGCGGGCGCCCCAGACCTGCAATTGCTCCACGGCGGCGGCGCGGAACGTATCGCCGGCGGCGAGGATGGAAACCAGCCCCTGCTCGCGGTACAGCCGCGCGAGCTTGCCGATGGTGGTGGTTTTGCCCGTGCCGTTCACGCCCGCCATCAGGATCACGAAAGGCCTGGCCGCGCCGCGCGGGTCGAGCGGCAGCGCCACCGGCTTCAGGATGGCCGCGATCTCCTCGGCAAGCGCCTGCCTGACCTCCGCATCGGTCACTTCCTTGCCGAAACGGGTACGGCGGAAATTGCCAATGATCCGCGCCGCCACCGCCGGGCCGAGATCGGCGGCAATCAGCATCTCCTCCAGCTCCTCCAGCGCGGCTTCGTCCAGCTTGCGCCGGGTGAAGGCGGCCGTGATATTGGCGCCGAGCCGTTCCGCGCTGCGGGAAAGCCCCGATTTCAGTTTGGAGAAAAACCCCGAGAGCGCCATGTCAGGCGGGCTCCGCCAGGCGGCCGGCAAACACGGTCACCGCCGGGCCTGTCATCAGCACGTGGCCGTCGCGCTCGCGCCAATGGATGCCAAGCTCGCCGCCATCCATAACCAGCACCGCCCGGTTGCGCGCGAGGCCCCGCCGGCTGGCGTTCACCAGCGCCGCGCAGGCGCCGGAGCCGCAGGCGAGGGTGAGGCCGGCGCCGCGCTCCCACACGCGCAGGCGGATGCGCTCGGGCGATTCCACCTGGGCGAAGCCGATATTGGCGCGCTCCG
>JAJYAF010000311.1 GCA_021779655.1 Pseudomonadota bacterium | reverse complement strand
ACGCACCCGGCCCCAGAGATCGAGTTCATAGGAGAAGGAGCCAAGCACCTCCTGGTTCTGGTAATGCGTGGCTCCGGTATGGGAAAACAGCGGCCGGTTGTCGGATTGGCGGTTCTGCGTGTCCGTGGCGTCCACGCCGATCAGGGGCCATTGCGCGGAAGCGGCCTCGTTCGCGATTTGCGTTGCCGCATCGTAGCGTGAAAGCGCCGCTGCCAGATCAGGATTACTGGAATCGATCCTCGCCTCCAGAGAATTCAACACCGGGTCGTTATATATCGTCCACCACGCGCCGCGGGGCGCCGCGTCGTTCGGGCTGGCGGGGGTCCAGGGGCCCATGTCGGTATAGGCGACCGGCGTCGTGAGGCTCGGCCGATGATAGGTGGGCGCCAGATTGCAGCTGGCAAGAGCCGTGAGGCCAAGCAACACAAAACCGCTTCCGCCCCGTCGTATATCAGCCATTCGTGCTGCCGCCCTGTTCCGTCTTGTGGAAGGTGCCGGCGGCAGGCGGAGTGGGCGCCGCCGCCCGAACCACATCGCCCTGCTCCAGCGAATCCGGCGGATTGTCGATCACCTTGTCGTCGGGGCTCAGACCGGTGGCGAGCTCCACCACGGTGCCGAGATCGCGGGCCACGGTTACCCCCTTGATCACCACGTGATTGCCCGGCCCCAAGGTAGCGACCTCCATTCCGGCATCCCGGAACATCAGAGCGCTGGGCGGCAGCATGAGCGACTGCTGGTGGGACGGCAGATCGAGATACACCTGCGCGTAAGCCCCCGGGTGAAGCCGACCATCCGCGTTATCGGTCTGGAACTCCACCAGCAGGCTTCCGCTTACCGGGTCAATCGCCGTGGCGGTGGAGACGAGGGTTGTTGGAAACTTCACGGCGGGATATTCCGGCACCGTGAAGAAGGCCTTCATTCCCGGCTTCACTTCCGCGGCATAGACTTGCGGCACGCTGACATAAATCCGCATGCGATGCTCGTCATCCACCATGAAGAGCGGCGTCGCGCCGCCGACCGTGATCAATGCCCCGATATCGGTGTTGCGCTGCGTCACCACCCCGTCGAACGGCGCCAGGACCTGCTTGAACGCCTCCAGCGCCTTCAGTCTCTGCACCTCCGCTTCCGCCGCACCCACCGCGCCGATCTTCGCCGCGAGATCGGCATTCTTCTGATCGGCATCCTGTTGCGAAACCGCATCCTTCTCCAGCAGTTCGTTCCAGCGCCGGGCGGTGGTCATTGACAACGCCTCGTTCGCATTGGCGATCACCAGATTTGCCTTCGCCTGCGCCAGTTGCTGATCGAGATCCGGCGTTGAGATCAGGGCCAGCACATCCCCGCTCTTCACGTGCGCTCCGATATCGTAATTCCATTGCTTCAAATAGCCGCTAACCTGCGCGTAGATCGGCGCCTGGTAAAAGGCGCTGACATTTCCGGGCAGCACCAGGCTGCGTGATGCGGAACCGCTTTGCGGCGTGATAATGCTGACCGTTGGAATCGATGCGCTTTGGGTACCGGCCGCCAGTTGATGGCTTGCGACCATGCGGCTGGCCGTGCCCCAGATCAGGACAATGAGAAAGACGCCGGCAACGATGGCGGCGATCAGGCGAAGCCTGCGAGGCGCTTCGTAGCGTAACGGATCGTGCCTGGCCGGATTTCGCGGCTGCCCGGTCCGAGGCGCCTCTTCCGCGCGCGGTTCTGTTTGGGAATGTTCAACCACTTGCGGCTCCTCTGTGAGGTCCCGTCGCGGGACCCGGCTCGGTTTCGTGCGGTGGACGCGGATCTTTCCCGGCACTGTCGCGCCCGTGCAGAATACTGAAAATAACCGGCACGAACATCAGCGTCGCGATGGTGGCGAAGACAAGCCCGCCAATCACCGCGCGCCCCAAGGGCGCGTTCTGTTCGCCGCCTTCGCCGAGGCCAAGCGCCATGGGCGACATGCCGATGATCATGGCCAGCGCCGTCATCAGCACCGGGCGGAAACGGGTGACGGCCGCTTCCACAGCCGCGGCTGCGGCGCTGGCGCCTTCCCGCAACTGCTCGCGCGCGAAGCTCACCACCAGGATCGAATTCGCGGTGGCGACCCCCATGCACATGATCGCGCCCGTCAGCGCCGGCACCGAGATGGTGGTATGCGTGGCGAACAGCATCCACAAAATCCCGGCGAGCGCCGCGGGCAGCGCGGTGATGATGACGAAAGGATCGAGCCAGGACTGGAAATTCACCACGATCAGAAGATAGATCAGCACGATGGCCCCGATCAGCCCGAGCAACAGGCTCGCAAAGGCGGTCTGCATCGTTGTCACCTGGCCGCGCAGCACCACATGCGTTGCTTTCGGCAGGTCCTTGGCGGTTGCCGCGATGGCTCGGCGAATGTCGTTGGCCACACCGCCGAGATCACGGTCCTGGTTGCTTGCGTAAATATCGATCACCGGCCTGATATTGTAATGGTTTACCACCGCCAGTGTTTGCGCGCGCTGGATTCTCGCAATCCCTCCCAGCACCTGCAAGCCGCCCGCCAGGGCCGACACCGGCCCTGACGCGTGGCCATTTGTCACCGGCACATTCTCAAGGTCGTTCAGCGTGTCCATGCGATATTCCGGCATCTGCGCGACGATCGGGTAGGTGACCCCGCTTAGCGGATCGAGCCAATAGGTTGGCGCGGTTTGCAGCGTGCCGGCGAGCGTGGTATCCAGTGCGTTGGTAACATCCATCTCCGTCAGGCCAAGCTGCGAAATACGCGAGCGGTCGGCCTCGACATTCAGCTGTGGCTCATCGCTCGATTGCTGGATACGGGGATCGGCAATGCCCGGAATGTTCCGTATGCGGCGCAGCAAGGTGATCGCATATGCCTGGTCGTCCGCCAGATTGTTGCCGATCACCTGCACATCGACCGGCGCCGGAGATCCGAAATTCAAAATCTGGCTGACGATATCCGCCGGCAGGAAGGAGAAAGTTGCGCTGGGATAATACTGTGGCAGCCTTTTGCGCAGCTCGCGCACGTAATCGGCGGTTGGCCGGTGGCCGCGATTAAGGCTGATAAAGATATCCCCGTCCTGATAGCCGATCATCCCGTTATTGCTGTAGATCGTGTTGATCGAGCTGATGGGAAGGCCGATATTATCGACGATCGTGCCCATGTCGCGCGGGCCTATAACCTGGCGTATCGAGTCCTCGATCTCGCCGAACATCATGGCGGCATCCTCGATCCGCAAGCCGACCGGCGGACGCACATGCAGATCAATCTGCCCGGAATCGACAGAGGGGAAGAAATTCGCGCCGAGAAAGGGATAGAGTCCGAACGAACCAAAGGCGCAAAGCAGGAATATAACCACAAAGCCCCGCCGATGCGCCACGGCCATGGCGAGCAGATTGCGATATCCCTCACGCACCCGCATGAAGCGTCTGTCAAAACCGCGCTGGAACCGTACCAGCGGATTGCGCGGCTGTTCATCCTCAATTTCATGCACATGCGGCCGCAGCAGATAGGCCGCCATGGTCGGCACAAGGGTGCGGGAGAGGACGAAGGACGCGATCATCGCGAAGATCACCGCTTCGGCCATCGGCCGGAACAGATAACCGGCGACGCCGTTCAGCGCGAACATCGGGATGAAGACGATACAAATGCAGAGCAGCGAGACGAAGGCCGGCGTGACGATCTGCGAAGCGCCATCCAGGATGGCCTGCCGTATCTCCTTGCCCTGCTCCAGATGATAATTGATGTTCTCGATCGTCACGGTGCCGTCATCGACCAGAATGCCAACCGCAAGCGCGAGTCCGCCTAAGGTCATGATATTGAGTGTGGCGCCGATTGCCGACAGCAATGCGACGGAGCTTAAAATCGCCAGCGGAATGGAGGTGGCGATGATCACGGTTGAACGCCAGCTTCCCAG
>JAJYAF010000310.1 GCA_021779655.1 Pseudomonadota bacterium | reverse complement strand
CCTCCGCGGAACTCGAACGGACGGTCGATGTGGACAGCTTCGCGCTCGGCTGCGTGCCCATGGTCAATCTCTTCCCGCAACGTTGCGAACCGGTGTCACTGGACCATACGACCACGGAATATCGCATACTGCCGGATGCGCGGCGTTCCAGCGTGATGGAAGTCTGGAGCGTGTCCAGCGTTACGGAGGTGCGCCAGGACAGCACGACAAGACCCTTCCAGCCCTTTTATCGCCCAAGCCGAACCGATGCCCATGCGGCGGCCGGAGCGTGTTCCTATCTCGTGACCCGGCGCGATGGCCCGGCCCAGCTCGGCGGCACGGATTGCTTCATTTCGCTGTTCGACACCGGATTCGATCCGGAGGCGAAACTCGACAGCGTGCTTTCGGTCGAAGCGCTGTGCCTGAACCGCGATCTGCCTTCCGATCTGCCGTTCGGCGCCGGCCGCCCGACCTTGAAGGCGTTGCAGCCGCATACGGGCGTCGCCTCCATGGTCTGTGTCACCCCGCCCACGCCCACCCTGCGGCCGGAGCGCCGCGCGCGCGGCGCCTGGCGGCTGATCTCGCATCTATCGCTTGGCCATCTGTCCGTGACCGGCGGGGCGGCGGGCGCGGCGGCGCTGAAGGAAATCCTGCGCCTGTACGATCTGCGGGACACGGCGGACGCGCGCGCGGCCATGGAAGCCCTGCTCGCGGTCACCGCCCGGCCCGGTACCGCGCGGGTACCGGGAGCACGGCTCGGCGCCTTCTGCCGGGGGCTGGATGTGGAGCTGGAATTCGACCAGCGCGTATTCCGGGGTTCCGGCCTGTATCTGCTGGCGGCGGTACTGGCGCGGTTTCTCGCCCTCCATGCGAGCATCAACTCCTTTGTCCGCTGCTCGGTGCGCCTTCGGGGCAAGCCGGAACCCGAACTGAACTTTCCGCCCCGCGCCGGGGCCCGGGTACTGCTCTGACCTATGGCGCCGCACTCCGCCCTCGAACGCCTCATGGCCAAGCCGCATCTCTTCCGCTTCGATGCGGCGGTGCGGTTGTTGCGTCTCGCCCAACGCGGCCGCAAGGACGATGCGATCCGCTTCGCCGCCCCGCCCGGCTTGGCGCAGCCGGCGGCGGAGATTCTGGAGGTACGGGCCGGCCGGCCGGATAAGTCCGCCCGGCTGGTCACGACGCTGATCGGTCTCGTCGGCCCTTCGGCCGAGATGCCGCGCTGGTATACCGAGCTGCTGGCGCAGTCCTACCGCCGCAAGTCGCGCGCGGTGCTGGATTTTTTCGATCTCATCGCGCAGCGTCTGATCGCCGCGTTTGCCGGGGCGGCCGTTAAATACCGCCTGCCTCGCTCGGCCGAGCAGGCCATTCAGGCGGGGTTGGAGGAGCCGATCGGCGCCGGCGTTCTCGCCTTCACCGGCTACGGCACGCCGGAGCTGGAAAACCGCCTCGCGGTGGGAGCGGATGCGCTGCGCTATTATGCCGGGTTCTTCGCCGCCCATCCCCGTTCGGCCAGCCGGCTGACCAGCATGGTCGCGGACTATCTGGGCCGTTCGGTGGAGATCGTGGAATTCGCGGGCGCCTGGCTGCCCATCGCGCCCGATCAGCAAAGCCGCCTGCCCCGAGGGCGGATTGCCGGCGCCTTCTGCGCTCTGGGAGTCGATGCCGCGATTGGCACCCGCGCCTTCGACCAGCAGGCGCGTTTCATCGTCCGCATCGGCCCGCTTTCCCGCGCGGCGTTCGAGGCCTTGCTGCCGGACCGGCCCGGTTTGCCCGCGCTTGTCTCCCTTATCCGCGCCTATGTGGGCTGGGAGGCGGATTTCGCCATCAATCTGGTTCTGGATGCCCGCGAGATTCCGGGTTTGAGCCTCGGCTCCGGCACGGGGGCCGCGCGGCTGGGCTGGACCAGCTGGCTACCGTCTTCCACGGCCAGCCTCAAAGGTCTTACGCAGGTCGCCGACACGCTGTTCAATGCCGAAACCGTGGAGCGGCTCTCGGCGTGAACCTCGTTACTCTCGCCAAATATTTATTTGCGGCGTAAACCGCGTTTCATTCAGGAGGTAGTCCAGACCATGCGCAAAATCCAATTTTCAGCCGCCCTGCTCGCGGTTGCCGTTGCCTCTCCCGCGCTGGCGCAGAGCAATCCATCCGCGCAGCAGCTCATCAATCAGCTGCGGCCCAGCGGTTCGCTCAGCACCACCACACGTGGCATCAAGCCCATCGCCGGCGGAACCCAAGCCCCGGCAATGCCCGCCGCGCCGCAGGCAATGCAATCCGCGCCGCAGGCAATGCCCGCCGCGCCGCAGGCAATGCCAGCCATGAGCGCGTCCGCCGCGCCCTCGGCCAACCTGATCGTCGATTTCCCCTCCGGCTCGGCCGATCTCACCCCGGCCGCGCAGGCCGTGCTGGACCAGCTCGGCAAGGCGCTCACGAGCCCGCAACTCGCCGCGTATAACTTCAAGATCGTCGGCCACACCGACACGGTCGGCACCGCGGCGCAAAACCAGGCGCTGTCCGAACAGCGGGCGGACGCGGTCAAAGCCTATCTCGAAACGAAGTTCGGCGTGACCGACAAGCGGTTGCAGGCCAGCGGCGTGGGAGAGGGCGACCTCGCCGTGCAAACCCCGCCGGAAACGCCCAACCGCCGCAACCGCCGGGTCGAGATCATTACCATCGCCCAGTGATCCCGTTTGATGGCCGCGTATCCGGGCAATGAGGACGATACCGTCATCATCCGCCCGCCCCGCGCAAGGCCGCGGCGCTCGTTTCTCTTTACCGGGCTGGCGGGCGGCGGCGTGTTGGCGGCGGGCGCTGCCGCCGCCTGGCTGAGCCGGCCAGGGCCGATTCCCATCGGCGTCGCTGGGGAAGCGGAGATCGACGGAACAGAGCCTTGCGAAACCACTTTGAGCTATTTCACTCCGGACCGAAACGTCGTGGTGATGGATTTCCCGTCGTTGCGGTTCCAGGGCCTGATGCTTGACCGCATCGCCGCCTTTGTCGAAAAGGCCGGCGCGCCGCATGACCGCGTGCTGGACGATGCCGCGCTGAACGCCGCCATTGCCGCCGGCGGTGACACCGTGGCGAATTATTATTACGGGCACGACTATCAGGCTTCCGATCTCGCGCGGTTCTTCGCCTTGGCCGGATTGGAAAAAAGTGCGCTAAATCCTGGGGAACTATGGCTGAAACGCCTGCTGCGCCAGTTGGGTTGGCTCAAGCCCGGCGCGGTCGGCGCGATCATCACCCTGCCCGCGGCGGGCGGCGAAATCACGCCGGACATGCGCGCCGTGATCCTGCGGCACGAGATTTCCCACGGGGCCTTCTACACCGTTCCGGAATACCGGCGTTACGCCGAGCAGTTCTGGGCCAGCCTCACGCCAGCCGACCGCGCGGCGTTCACCGCGTTTCTCGGCCGTCAGGGCTATGACACCAGCCTGACCGAGTTGATGCTGAACGAAACGCAGGCGTATCTTGTCTTTACCCGCGACCCGCGCTTCTTCAATGCCGCCGCCATCGGCAAAACGGAGGCGGAGGTGGCGCAGCTCCGCCAGGGTTTCATCGCCAACATGCCGGATTTCTGGCTGACACCGCTGGCCAGCGCACCGCTCCCGCCGGTGCCGCGAGCCTTGGCGGCCTGTCCGCCGAAACAGGCAATGCTCGCGACGGGGTATCGGAGGTTATGCCTGTGTTACCGGCCGGCCGGATTCGCGGGCGGATGATGAGCGCGCCGGGTTTTTATACCCGCCCGCCAATTCATTTCAGACAGGTGGCGGGCTGGTATAAGGCTTTGATTTGGCGCGCGGCCGCCCCGCCAACCCCGCGCGCAGCTTTGATTTGGCGCGCGGCCGCCCCGCCAACCCCGCGCGCATACCAATCCGCGTTTTCGCGGATTGGTATTATACCAGCCCGCCAATTCATTGACTCTATCAGACAGG
>JAJYAF010000309.1 GCA_021779655.1 Pseudomonadota bacterium | reverse complement strand
GGCCATGGCAAGCGCTCCTCCTATTACTCGGATTACACGTTTGGCGTATGGAACGAACTGGGTGAACTGGTGCCGGTCGGCAAGGCCTATTCCGGCTATACCGATCGCGAGCTGGTGGCCCTGGACAGATGGATACGAAACCACACGACCGCCCGCTTCGGTCCGGTGCGGGAAGTGGTGAAGGAAGTGGTTTTTGAAGTCGGATTCGACGCCGCGCAAAAATCCATGCGCCATAAATCGGGAGTCGCGCTGCGTTTCCCCAGAATATTGCGTATCAGAACGGACAAGCCGGCGGCAGAGGCCGACAGGCTTGAAACCGTCAAAGCGTTTATCGCGTAGCCGCTGGCTTTAGGCTCGCCGCCGCTTTCCGGAGACGACGGATTTTGCCCCGGGCGCTTCGCCCGCATTTTCCCGGATGCTGCGCCGCAACGCGTCCACCAGGTTGATCACCTTGCCGCCTTCCTCGGGCCGCTCGGCGGTATCCTCAACCGGAACCTGATGTTTCGACTTCGCTTCGATCAGCGACCGCAGCGCTTCCGTGTACTGATCATGGAACTGGCCGGGGACGAATTTCTTGGTTTTTCGCTTGATCAGATCCTTGGCCATCTCAAGCAGTTCGGGATCGGAATCGGCTTCGCCGATATCAGCGAAAAAAGGCGCGGCCCCCCGCACTTCGTCACTGAAACGCAATGTTTCCAGCATCAACCCTCGGCCGCAGGGCCGCAAAGCGGCAACATATTCCCGCCCGCGCATGACAAACTGACCTATGCCCATTTTGCCGGTCACGCGCATCGCATCGCGCAGAACGGCATAGGCTTCCATCGCCAACTTGCCTTGCGGTATGACATAATACGGCTTGTCGAAATAGATCGGATCCAGTTCCGAATAATCGACAAACTGCACCAGATCGATCACCTTCGTCGCTTCGAGCTTCACCTTGGCGATATCGTCGTCGGTAACGAGGACATAGTTGCCTTTCGATAGCTCGAAACCCTTGACGATATTTTCCGGCGAGACCCGTCCGATACCGGGGACGACCTTCTCGTAATGGATGCGCTTATGCGATTGCGCATCAACCTGGTGGAAGGCAAGCCGGGCGCCGGTTTTTATGGCCGAGACCAGTTCGACCGGCAATGAAACCAAGGCCAGGCGAAGCTGGCCGCTCCAGATGCCCCGCCCGCGCGCGAATTGGCCCGGTTGCGCGTCCTCCTGCTTCCCTGCCCGGGATGGTTGATCTTTCGCCGGGCCGGTTTTTTCCGGGCCGGTTTTCTCGCGGTGGTTCCTCGCGCCCGGCCTTGCCATCATCCGTGTTCCGCGCTGAAAAAGCCGAGCGGCCGAAGGCATCGGCATGTCGTCGGAAACCGGAGGGAATATGGCCGCAAGATAAACCTTCCCGGTAAAGTTGGAAGAAAGTAAGTTAGGTCTCCGGCAGGCTGCGTCAAGCGTCGCTCCGCCGGGAAGCCGAATTATTCGCGCCGTGGGATACAGGGCAACGGCGTGCCGAGGGTTTTATCGGGCTGGTTCCGGGGGTTGCGCAGCCGGAAATCGCGAATGGAGGATAAAGCAACCGCGACCATGCTGGCCACCGTCACGGCCACGATTCCCAACACCTGCCGTGGCCACAATGCCTGCCCGAGAAGGAAAAATCCGAGCATGGCCCCGATTGCCGGCTCAAGGCTCATGAGAATGCTGAACGTTCCCATTTCGAGCCGCCGAAGCGCGGCCATTTCCAGCGCAAAAGGAAGCAGGGGAGAGAGCAACGCGAGGGCGGACATGGCGGGTAACTGGCCAAGCCAGTGCGCCGGCGAATCCAGAAGGCAGGCAACCGGCACCGCAACAATGGCTGCGACGGCAAAAGAAAGGCATAGCCCCTCCTGCGCCGAAAAAAGCCGCCCCACATGGCGCATCAGCACAATATAGGCCGCCCATGCGACAGCCGAGCCCAGGGCGAAGAGGATGCCGCCTGGGCTGAACAGCCATCCATGGGCGCCGTAAGCCATGGCCAGCACGCCGCAAGCCGCGAGCAGCGGTAAAATCACGCGCGGCCATCCTTTTAACGCCAGAATGGCAATGCCGAGCGGGCCAAGAAAATCGATCGTGGTTGCCGGGCCCACCGGGATCATGGCCACCGCGGTAAGGTAGCACATGGTCATCGCCGCCATGGCCACACCCAGAGCGATACCGCCGCGCCACTGGCTTGGGTTGAAGTTCCGAAAATCGGGCCGCACCAAGGCAAGCGTGAAGATGGCCGCCCAAACCAGCCGCATGGCGGAAATGCCGAAGGAGCCATGTTTCAGCATGAGCGGAACGGTGACCACCGCGCTGAGCTGCGAACTGAACATGGAGCCCATGACAAGACTTGGGCCGGTCATGTGGCTGAAAAAGCTTTTGCGGGTCATTGGACTAAAGACTACCAGTGGCGCCCGGCAAAGAGGACGGGGGCTATCCGGATGGCAGCTCCCGCTCTCTTGCGGGCATGACCGTCCGCATCGATCCGACCTGTCAAACTCGCTGTCGTCAACTTTCCTGTCGTCAACTTTCCTGGGCCTCCTGCTCCGCGTCGGGGGATGCAAGGGACAGTTGTTCCACCAGGGTCTCGGCGTGGCGGCTGTAATACAAAATCCGTGTCGCGGGAAATGAGACGATATATCCGGCGCACCCGGCCGCCGCGAGCCGCCGGCAGAAGCAGGCATGGTCTTCTTCCGGCAAGTTCCGCCGCGCCTGCCTGACCGCGGCGACAATCGCCGCAAGGTCGAATTGCCGGGCCGGCCTTGCATCCAGCGCCGTGATCTTCAACCGCAGGCTCTCGCCGTCGCTCAGGTGAAAGCGGGCGCTTCGCTCCCGGAAATCGACCGCGTAGCCCTCGAACCCGGCTTGCAGCAGAACCGGGGCGATTTGCTGCAATGTCTGGCTACCGTCTTCAAGCGCGCCCCAGCAATAGGCCGCTATTCCCCCGCGCCAGCCATGTACCGCCGACAGGCTTCTGCTGCCGCCATCGGCAAGCTGTATGACGATCTCGTCCGCATCCATCGCCGGCGCCCGCGCCGCGAAGGAACGCAGATCGACGGCCAGTTCGCCGATATGGAGCATGAAGCCGGTTCCGACGCGAATCTGCCCGGGTAGAATGATTTGCGCCGAATCCCGCAAACGCCAGGCCTTTGCCTTGAGCGCGTTTAGCGCGGTGACCGCGTTGCCCTCCAGCAGCAGAAAACGCTCCGCATCACCGATATCGCCGCAAAGTGTCAAAGGCCCCTCGGCATGGGCAGTAAGAAAATAGCCGCGATAGCGTATGGAAACGACCCCGCCGGGTTGGTCAGCGATCAGTTCGGCGCGTTGCAGTGGAAAATTTCCAGGCAATAAGGCGGCGCGCAAAAGCCTTCCTTCCAGGGAGATCGAGGAAGCGTCCCCAGAAAACCCGATACCGGATAGCGCCACTGGTACCAGGTCCGGCCCGTGGCTGAAAAAGTTCGCCTGGGCGATCTCCGGTCCGGTTCGATGCCGGCACAAAAGCGTCCCCTGCCAGGTAAGGAAAACCGACGCATCGCTTCTTTCGGATCGGGTGATATCGTCGCCACTCGTCAACGTGACCTGGGCAAGCCAATCGGATTTCATGCGCCCCGCGTTCAGATCCTCGGGGAGGAAGTTCTCGAACGTCTGCACGGCAAGCCGCGTCCGCGTCACGAATGGCGCAATCGCGTCGTCCCGCGCGACGTTCTGGTCGAGTTCGGTAAACCTCTCGTAGCCCCCGTCGCGAAATTTATGGGTTTGATCCACCCTGGCGTAGGCTCCGCCATTGTTCATGCGCCGGCGGAATTCCGAATAGGTTTTGCATTGGTAATGGTTGATCTGGATTCCCTGATACACGGCCTTGCTCGCGATTCCGATATTGTCCTCTGGAACATCGGAAAAATCGGTCAGG
>JAJYAF010000308.1 GCA_021779655.1 Pseudomonadota bacterium | reverse complement strand
AAGCACTGTGGAACAGCATCGGCTCAATCGTCGGAAACTACACGCCAAGCGAATGCACAAACTACTTGCAAAACTGCGGATACACACACTCAGGGTAAAACCGCTCTAGGTCAACCGTTCTTTTCGCATCTGAGCCGGTCTGGGCAGCAATTGCCGGTTTTTTTATGGGAGAACTGTTTTCCGTCCTCCAAATCGCGGGGGCAGCGTTGATTGTCACGTCAGTCCTTCTGTCCGGACGAGATTGAGACGTAATTTTACCGTTAAGGCCTGAAGTAACGAACGGTCTGGAATTGTAGCATAAGCGGCCAAACCGAGCACGAAGCCTTTTCCGGTTCGAGGCGATAGCTGATTTTTAGGATCTGAAACAGCCGGCGCGTACTCGTTGTGGTGACAGAAAACACCTGTTTTCCGTTACCGTTTGGGTCAGCCCTGGGTAAACTGGGTTATTACATCTCTCGCGACAAGCCGTTTGAGAAGTTCTCGATCATGACAGCTGCGCAGAACGTTTCATCCGTGCGCTCAAGGAGAGCCTGCTCTGGATCCGGACCTTCGCAACGACGGCACCAATCGCCGCCACAGGGTTCAATCCGGTGTCTCACAAGCCGCGCGCGGTACAAGGTGTATGGCACGCAAGGTAAAATTACCAAGCAAAACGGCCGCCAGCCAAGACGGGAGGAAGTGTGACACACCTGCGGCAATCTTCAGTAAAGGATGCAAAACGGGGCGGCGCCGCATTTGGCATTTTGCCTTACATCGTCGCGGCCACCTATTTCATGGAATATCTGGATACGACAGTCATCGCGACCGCGCTGCCGCAAATGGCGCGGTCCTTTTCGGTTGGCCCGAACGAGGTCAGCCTGGGCATGACCGCCTATATGCTGACGCTCGCGGTCTTCATCCCGATCAGCGGTTGGATCGCGGATCGCTTCGGGTCGCGGACGATATTTGGCAGCGCACTGGTTGTCTTTGTCCTGGCTTCGGTGCTGTGCGGATGCTCGCCGAGCCTCGCCCTCTTCACGGCTGCTCGCGTACTCCAAGGTATGGGCGGAGCCATGATGGTGCCCGTAGGGCGCATGGTCGTGGTGCGCAACACTGAAAAGAGCCAGATGATGCGGGCAATCGCGACGATCACCTGGCCGGCAATTATCGCACCTGTGGTCGGCCCCACCGTCGGCGGCTTCATCACCACCTATGCCTCCTGGCACTGGGTGTTCTTTCTGAATGTGCCATTCGGGGTTGCCGTGCTTAGCGCTATCGCGGTCTTTATCCCGAATCAACGCGGCGATACGAAGCGGCGGCTGGACATCCCTGGCTTCCTGCTCAGCGGGCTGGCCCTCATCTGCCTGCTCTACGGCACACAACTGGCCAGCCACGAGGGCGCAAACCTCTTCCAGGCTCTTGGTTTCGTGCTGTCGGGGCTGCTGATCGGCATAGCGGCGATTTGGCATCTCCGGCGGGCACACGACCCGTTGCTGAGCCTCGCGTCGCTCGGGGTGCCAACTTATGCCGTGACTGTGCTGTGGGGCTCCGCAACCCGGATCGGTATGGAAGCCGTTCCCTATCTGTCTCCCTTGCTGTTCCAACTCGGCTTTGGGTTATCGGCCTTCCATTCGGGCCTGCTGCTGCTGGCGACCGCCATCGGCAATATCGGCATGAAGTTCTTCACAACCCGCATCTTCAAGCTATTCGGGTTTCGGGTGGTTGCCGCGGCAAATAGTCTCGCCGCAGCCCTTCTCATCTTCGCCTGTGGCCGCCTTGCACCCTCCACCTCCCTCGTCCTCATAATCCTCGTTCTATTTGGCTACGGCCTTGCCCGGTCATTGCAGTTCGCCGCTCTCGGTACCCTAGCTTATGCCGATGTGACCGAGGCACAAAAAGGACCAGCGAGCACGCTTTGGAGCGTGGCGCAGCAGATGACGATTGGCATGGGTATCGCTTTTGGGGCGCTTTGCCTGCGGGCGGCGGCGTCCGTGCATCACGCTGGCATTAACGCTGGCCTGCCACGCTACGGCTTGGGCGATTTTCGGTGGGCCTTCGCCATGGCCGCGCTGCTGACGCTGTTCTCTGTCATCGGCTATGTCCGCCTTCCGCATGATGCTGGCCATGCAATCGGCGGGGGTTCGCGCCGCCAGCGGGCTTCCCCGTCCCGGCCCTGAGTTTATCGCGCAAGTCAGCAGCGTGGACCGGCCGCTTGGCGCCGCGCTAATCGCGGCCGGCCTGGACGCGGCGCGCGAAACGCTGCACACCAGCCGCAGCAAGACCCCTTCGCGGAAGGAGAACAGAATGCCGGTTTCCACCAAGGAGCCTTACGACGACAACAACATCTTCGCGCGTATCCTGCGCGGCGAGATCCCGTGCAAGAAAATTTACGAGGACGAGCACGTCCTCGCCTTCCACGACATCCGCCCCCAGGCGCCGGTGCATGCGCTGGTGATCCCGAAAGGCCGGTATGTGAGCTTCGCCGATTTCGCCGCGACCGCCGGAGCGGAGGAGATCGCCGCCTTCTTCCGGGCCACCGCGAAAATCGCCCGGGAGCTGGGCGTGGAGGAGAGCGGCTACCGCGCGATCTGCAATATCGGGCCGGACAGCCACCAGGAAGTGCCGCATTTCCACATCCACATCATGGGCGGCAGGCCGCTCGGCCACATGCTGGTGCCGCAACGATGAAGCCGCCCGCCCGCCCGCGAGATTGACGGGAGCAGGCCGGGCCAACTATATGGCGCTCCGGTAAGCCGGGCCGCATGAGGTCCGGCTAAGTATTTTTAGCAAAACGCCATAGCTGGAGTTTCTACCGTGAAACGGACCTATCAACCTTCCAAGCTCGTCCGCAAGCGCCGGCATGGCTTCCGCGCCCGGATGGCGACCGTTGGCGGCCGCAAGGTCATCGCGAGCCGCCGCGCCAAGGGTCGCGCCAAGCTCTCCGCCTGATTTTCCTTGCCCAGGGCCTGAACTTGGTTTCGCACGCCCCGCCGGAGACATTCAAGCGCCGCGCCGATTTCCTGCGCCTGGCCGCGCGCGGCCGCAAGCTCGCGCGCCCCGGCTTCGTGCTGCAGGTGCTGCGCTGCGCGCCGGATGCGCCGCTGCGCGTCGGCTACACCGCGACCCGGAAAATCGGCAATGCCGTGCTTCGCAACCGGGCGCGCCGCCGCCTGCGCGAGGCGCTTCGGCTGGTGCTGGGCCAGGCCCCTCTCAGCGGCTTCGAACTGGTCCTCATCTGCCGGCGGGAAACCGCGGCGCTGCCTTTCGCCATCCTGCGCGGCGAGCTGCATGCCGCGCTTGCCGAGGCAACGCGGTGACCGGCGGCGCCAGGCTCCTTTCCGGCGGTATTCGTGCCTATGAGCTGATCCTGCGCCCGGTCATCGGCCCGCATTGCCGGTTTTATCCCTCCTGCAGCGCCTATGCCCGGGAAGCGATCGGCGCCCACGGCGCGCTGCGAGGCTCCCGTCTGGCCGTCCGCCGCATCCTCTCCTGCCATCCCTGGCATCCGGGCGGCTACGACCCGGTGCCGCCGAAGCCACCGGAAGCGTAAAATCACCATGGACCAGAAGCGTCTTCTGCTTGCCATCACCCTGTCGCTGGCGATCCTGGTGGTCTTCCAGGTGGTGATCGAGAAATTCCTGCCGCACCCGGCGCCGGGGCCGGCGCAAACCATCACCCAGGCGCAGCAAGCGGCCGGCACCCCGCCGGCCGTGGCGGCGGAGGCTACGCCCGGGGCCGGGCCAGCCGCGCCCGCCAGCGGGCCTCGCCTTGCCATCGACGCGCCGAAACTCACCGGCAGCCTCGCGCTTACCGGCGCCGTGCTGGATGACATCCGGCTCAAGGACTATCACGAGACCATCAGCAAGGCCTCGCCGCTCGTGCAGATTCTCGGCCGCCGCGGTAGCGCCACGCCGACCTATGTGCAGTTCGGCTGGGATGCCGCGACACCCGGTATCG
>JAJYAF010000307.1 GCA_021779655.1 Pseudomonadota bacterium | reverse complement strand
CATCTTCCGCTCGGTTTTCATGGATATCCGGCTGGCGGTGATCGTTGCCACCGCGCCGTTGACGAACTTGATCCGGGCGTTCGCGATGTCGTCATGCCCGCTCGCCACGGCTGCCCCGACCGCATCCACGTGATCGATCGGCTCACGGATGAGCGCCAGGATCAGATCGAGATCATGGATCATCAGGTCGAGAATGACCGACACATCCGTCCCGCGCGGCTTGAACGGCGCGATCCGCACCGCCTCGATATAAAGCGGCTTGTCCACGCGCGTCGCCATCGCGGCGTGGGCGGCGGAAAAGCGCTCCAGATGCCCAACTTGCAGCACCTTGCCGCGCGTCCGGGCGAGCGCCGCCAGTTCCGCCGCCTGGGCAAGCGTGGCGGCGATCGGCTTTTCCACCAGCACATGCAGCCCATGTTCGAGCGCCTGCGCCGTCAGGCGGTAATGTAGCTCCGCCGGCGCGGCAATGATCACGGCGTCGGAAGCCGCGAGCAGATCCTCGGCGGCCATAACCCGCGCGCCGGTTTCCGCCGCCACGGCCTTGGCGCGCGCCGCGTCCGGGTCGGTAAGGCCCGAGAATTCCGCCCGCTCGGCCGCCGCCAGCTTGAGCGCGTGGAAACGGCCGAAATGCCCGGCACCCATCAGCCCGATCCTCAGCCGCGCCATCCTGCCATCCTCCGGGCCGGCCGGGGGTTGCGCCCGGCCGGCGCCGCAGCCATACCGCTTCCGCTCGAAGCAGCGCAATCCGTCCGGAGCCACGCCTGATCCGCCATGCTGTATTTCACCCGCGCCAAAACTCTCAGCATCCTGTTGGCCTGCGCGCTCGGCCTGCTGCTATGTCTGCCCAATCTCGCCCCCCGGCCGAAATTCCTTCCCGCTTTCCTGCCCTGGACGCAGGTCCATCTCGGCCTCGACCTCAAGGGCGGCAGCTATCTGCTGCTGCAAATCGACTTCAACGCCGTGCTGACGCAGGATCTGAACACGCTGGTGGATGAGACGCGCCAGGCCATGCGCAACGCCGAACTCGGCTATCTCTACCTCCACGCCGACCCGGCGCATGACCGGGTTTCCCTGCGCCTGCTCAATACCGGGGATATTGCCGCGGCGGAGGCGGCGCTCTCCAAGCTGATCGTCTATAACGGCGGCAACGGCGCCGGCCCCAACCTGAACCTGGACATCGCATCCGACGGCAGTGTTTACCTCACCATCCCGCCGCGGGCGCTTGCCGCCCGCAAGGCGCAGGCGCTCGACCAGTCCATCACCATCATCTCCCGCCGGATCGACGGCTCCGGCGTGCTTAACGCGCAAATCGCCCGGCAGGGCAGCGACCAGATCGTCGTCCAGCTTCCCGGCGTCTCCGATCCGCGGCGTATCCGCACGCTCATCGGCACGACCGCGCACATGACGTTCCAACTGGTGGACACCAATGCCGCGCCCGGCGGCCCGCTGGCGCCCGGCGACGAGCTTCTGCCCATGCAGGACGATCCGAGCCAGAAGCTGCCGGTGTTCTCCAGCGTGTCGGTGGATGGTTCCGATCTCGAAAACGCCGAGGCCAGCACCGACCCGCAAAGCGGCGAGTGGGTGATCAACTTCACCCTGAACGGCCGGGGCGCGCAGGAATTCGCCGATGTCACGCGCGCCAATGTGGGCAAACCCTTCGCCATCATCCTGGACGGCAAGATCCTCATGGCGCCGGTCATCCGCGAGCCGATCACCGGCGGCTCCGGCCAGATCACCGGCAACTACACCGCGCAGAAGGCCACCGATCTCGCTTTGCTGCTGCGCGCCGGGGCCTTGCCGGCGCCGCTTGCCATTGTCGAGGAACAAAGCGTCGGGCCGGAACTCGGCGCCGACGCAATCCGCGCGGGCGCCTTGTCGCTGCTCTCGGGTTTCATCCTGGTACTGCTGTTCATGGCGGTCTTCTATGGCCTGTTCGGCTGGTTCGCGAATATCGCGCTGGTGATGAACCTGATCCTCATGCTGGCGATCCTTTCGCTGATGGGCGCCACCCTCACGCTGCCGGGCATGGCGGGCATTCTGCTCACGCTGGGGATGGCGGTGGATGCCAACATCCTCATCAACGAGCGGGTGCGCGAGGAGGTCAGGGCCGGGCGCAAGCCGCTCGCCGCGCTGGAAGCGGGGTATAAACGCGCCTATGCCACCATCATCGACAGCAACGTAACCACCCTGCTCGCGCATGTCACCCTGTTCATTTTCGGCTCGCCGCCGGTGCGCGGCTTCGCTGTTACCATTTGTGTCGGCATTATCAGCACCCTGTTCACGGCCACGGTCCTGGTCCGGCTGATCACCGCGCGCTGGTATATCGCCCGCCGCCCCGCCGCCTTGCCGGTCTGATAGGTCGATCCATGCTCCTGCTTACGAAACCGCTGTTCCGCCTGGTGCCGGATGGCACGCGCATCCGTTTCATGAACGGCCGCTTCGCCGGGCTTCTGGTCTCCGCCCTGCTCTCCACCGCCTCGGTCATCCTGTTTTTCTATCCCGGCCTCAACCTCGGGTTGGATTTCCGCGGCGGCGTGGTGCTGCAAGTGCAAACGCCACAGAAAGTTGATTTTCCGGCCCTGCGTGCCGCCCTTGCCAAAGCCGGCCTTGCCGACGCCGCGTTGCAGAGCTTCGGCAGCGGGGCCGGGGCCGGCCATGGGGTTTTGATCAGCCTCGAATCGCGGCGGAACGCGGCGGCTACCCAGGACGCGATCGCCGAGGCGCAATCCGCGCTCGGCGCCGCTGCCCCGGGAGCCAAGATCCTCTCCACCCAGGCCATCGGCGCCTCGGTCTCGCGGCAGCTGTTCAGCCAGGGGCTGGAAGCGCTGCTGCTCAGCTTCGTGATGATCCTGGCCTATATCTGGTTCCGCTTCGAATGGCAGTTCGCGGTCGGCGCGGTCGCGACGCTGCTGCTGGATACCACCAAGACCATCGGCTTCATGGTGATCACCCGCATCCCGTTCGACCTTGTCACCATCGCGGCGATCCTCACGGTCATCGGCTACTCCACCAACGACAAGGTCGTGGTGTATGACCGGATGCGGGAAAATTTGCGCAAATACAAAGCCATGCCGCTGCGCGATCTGATCGACCTTTCGATCAACGAGACCCTCAACCGCACACTTGGCACTTCCGGCACGGTCTTCCTCGCGGCGCTGCCGCTGGCCCTGTTCGGCGGCACCGCACTTTCCGGCTTCGCCTGGGTCATGCTGTTCGGCATCGTGGTCGGCACGTCATCCTCGATCTTCATCGCGGCGCCGATCCTGCTGTTCCTCGGCCGCCATCTTCGCGGCGCAGCCCTGGCCGCGAAACGCTGAGCCGGCAGGGCCGCGCGCGTCAGGCCTTGCGAAACTCCCGCACCGCATCCCTGCGGGCCATTTCCTGGTACGCCGCAACCTCGCGCTCCCTGTCGCCTTTATTTTCGCCGGACGCCGCGGATGGGATCGACGGCTCTTCCCCGAGTTCGATCACCCGGCCTTCCTGCCGCAGTTTCAGCAGATGCGCGAGCACGTTGCGTTCGGCGGCCGATTGCAGATGCTCGTTGGTCTTGCCGTAAAGCTGCGCGGCGATGTCCGCCACGGAGCGCGCCCCGCCGTTCAAGGATTTCAGGATCGCCGCCTCGCGCATTTGCCGATGCGCCAGCAGCGCCCTCACCAGGGGCTTGGGATTGCGGTCCATCGGCCCATGGCCCGGCAGATAGATCGCATCGTCCCGCTCTAGGAGCAGGTTGAGCGAGTGATAATAGGCGCGCATATCGCCAAGCGGCGGATTAACGATCGAGGATGACCAGCTCATGACATGGTCTCCGGAGAACAAGATCCGCCGCCCGCCCGGCACGGAATAGGCGAAGCTCAGATGATCCATCGCGTGCCCGGGCGTATGGATCGCCTCAAGGCCCGCCACCTGAGCGCCGTCCTCCAGGCCATGATCGGCCGTGAATTCATGG
>JAJYAF010000306.1 GCA_021779655.1 Pseudomonadota bacterium | reverse complement strand
CCGCGCGGATCGCCCGGCGGGCATCGCTGTCGATCACCGGGGGCGTGTCGATCAGCACGATGTCGTTGGCATCGCGCAGCCGGTCGAGTTCCGCCGGAAGCCGCCAGCCGGAGGTGGCGGCACAAGTCAGCGTGGCGGTGGCCTTGGGCGCGTTGGCGCGCAGGCGACCCCAAAAGGTCAGGCTTGCCTGCGGATCGATATCCAGCACCGCCACCCGGGCGCCCGCCTGGGCCAGCGCCACGCCGAGCTGAGCGACCAGCATGGTCTTGCCCGATCCGCCCTTCTGTTGGGCCACCGCGACAACCTTGCCGATCGTCGCCTTGTTTATCCCTGCCATCTCTGCCCGGCTCCTGCTCCAGAAGAAGGTAGCCCGGAAAGCCTTGTTCGTGGCAAGCTATTTCCATGCATGAATTGCTGACCCCTCGGGAGATGGCGCAAGCCGACCGGCTGGCCGGCAACACGCCGGCGCTGATCGCCGCCGCCGGCCGCGCGGTCGCCCGCGCCATCCGCCGGCATTATGCGCCCCGCGGAACGATCGCGCTCATCGGACCGGGCAATAACGGCGCGGACGGCACCGCCGCGGCACGGTATCTCGCCCAGGAAGGCTGGCCCGTTCGGTGCAGGCGGCCGGAAGAGACCAGCGCCGCCGAAATCGCCCGCGCGGACCTCGTTATCGACGCGCTCTTCGGCGCCGGCCTGTCCCGGGACATCGGCCCTGAACATGCGGCTCTTTTGCGCGCGGCCCGGCGCATCGTCGCCGTCGATGTGCCAAGCGGCCTGGACGGGGCCACCGGAACACCGCGTGGCTACGCGCCGCAGGCCGAACGCACAATTACCTTCTTCCGGCTGAAGCCGGGGCACCTGCTCTATCCCGGGCGCGGCCTGTGCGGCGAGATCGAGCTCGCGGATATCGGGTTTCCCGTAGCGGTGCTGGAGCGCATCGCGCCGCGCACCTTCCTCAACGGCCCTTGGGGGTGGCGCCTCCCGGTTGCGCGGGCGGACGGCCATAAATACAGCAACGGCGACGTCACGGTGCTCTCCGGGGATTTGCCCGGCGCCGCCCGGCTTGCCTGTATGGCCGCCAGGCGCTGCGGCGCCGGCATGGTCACGCTTTCGGTTGAAAAAGCCTATATCCCGCCCGAGGCCGGATTGATCGTCCGCGATTCCCCGCTGGAGGAATTGCTGCGCGATGCGCGGCGAACGGTGTGGGTATGCGGCCCGGGCCTTGGAATCGGCTCGGCGGGCGCCAAGCTGGAACGGCTGATCCGCGCCGGCAGAACCATCGTGGCGGACGCCGATGCACTGACCGCCTGTGCCGAGACGCCCGAGCGCCTGCGCGGCGCCGCGATCCTCACCCCGCATGCCGGCGAATTCGCGCGGGTTTTCGGGCCGCCCGGAGGCGACAAGCTCGCCGCCGTGCGCGCCGCCGCCGCCCGGACCGGCGCGGTGACCGTGCTGAAGGGCGCCGATACGATCATCGCCGCGCCTGACGGACGGGCCGCGATCAACCGCAACGCCCCGCCTTGGCTTGCCACCGGCGGCACCGGAGACGTGCTCTCCGGAACGATCGCGGCGCTGCTGGCCCGTGGCATGCCGGCGTTCGAGGCCGGCTGCGCCGCGGTCTGGCTGAACGGCGAGGCGGCGAACCGGCTGGGGCAGGGGCTTATCGCGGAAGACCTGCCGCCGGCGCTGGCCCAGGCGATCGCCGGGCTGGTCCAGGCATGACCGAGCCGCCGCATGCCGGACCGGCGCCGACCGCTTGTCAGCCTTATACCAGCCCGCCAATTCATTGACTCTATCAGACAGGTGGCGGGCTGGTATAAGGCTTTGATTTCGCGCGCGGCCGCCCCGCCAACCCCGCGCATAAGGCTTTGTTTTCGCGCGCGGCCGCCCCGCCAACCCCGCGCGCATAAGGCTTCGTTTTCGCGGATTGGTATTAAAGGCTGCGGCGCGTTATTCCGGTATACAACCCGCGCTCGCACATGTTATTGGCATATTTAGCCACACTAACGTTTGCACGGAACCTAAAAGGGCAAACATGAGCGCCTGGGTTATCGATGTCATAGGGTTCCTGATACTTGTCATCGGCGCCCGCGCCGGCCGTCCGAGAGCGGTGCGCGGCCTCTGCGCGCTCGGGACCCTCTATCTCGTGGCCTTCGGTATCGTATATTATCTCTGGCTGAGCCGAATTCACCATCATTTCAAAGCGCACCCGGAAATGCTGCATGTCGGGATCGCCGCCGCATTCACTTTTGAAGGATTCTGGAAACTGTTCGGCAACATGCTGCTGATGCAGGGCGTGATCCCGATCGGCCTCGTCTTTCTTCTTTACTACACCGTGAAATGGCTGAACGTTCCGTTCCGGCCCGGATCGCCCTCCTCCTCCCGCTGAAGGGACACGAAAAACCGAAGCCCGCCGCGCGGCTGTGATTCTTTGTCTATCGCGGTGAAGTTTGCTAGGGCGTGGCGATGGATCAAACCCTTGCCATTGCGCCCCCGGCGCTGACCGCCGCGCCGCGCCGTACCTTCGCGATCATCTCCCATCCTGACGCCGGAAAGACCACCCTTACGGAAAAACTGCTCCTGTTCGGGGGGGCGATTCGCGAAGCCGGGATGGTCAAGGCGCGGCAGGACCGGCGGCAGACCCGCTCGGACTGGATGAAGATCGAACGGCAGCGCGGCATCTCGGTCACCAGTTCGGTCATGACCTTCTCCTTCGGCGGTACCGTTTTCAACCTGCTGGACACGCCCGGCCACGAGGATTTCTCCGAGGATACCTACCGCACGCTCACCGCCGTGGATTCCGCTGTCATGGTGATCGACGCCGCCAAGGGGATCGAGCTTCAGACCCGCAAGCTCTTCGAGGTCTGCCGCCTGCGCAACATCCCCATCACGACCTTCATCAACAAGGTGGACCGCGAGGGCCGCGACCCGTTCGAACTGCTGGACGAGATCGCCGGAACGCTCGCGCTCGATATCTGCCCGGTGGTCTGGCCGGTTGGCATGGGCGGCCTGTTCCGTGGCTGTTTTGACATCCCGAACAACCGCCTTATCTCCGCCATTCGGCCGGGAGAGGAAAACGCAGGGGCGCCCTTCGCCATTCCGCCGGCGCAGCGCGCGCAGCTGGATGAGGATATCCAACTGGTGCGGGCCGCCTACCCGGCTTTCGAGGCCGCTGCTTTCCTGGAGGGGCATTCAACGCCGGTTTATTTCGGCTCGGCGCTCAAGGATTACACGGTGCGGGAATTGCTGGAGGGGCTTATCACCAACGCGCCGGCCCCAAGGCCGCGCGCCGCCGATACCCGGATCGTCGCGCCGGACGAATCGCGGGTCACGGGCTTCGTCTTCAAGGTGCAGGCCAACATGGACCCGCAGCACCGCGACCGGATCGCCTTCACGCGCATTTGCAGCGGCAAATTCACCCGGGGCATGAAGCTTACCCATTCCCGGACACAGAAGCCCATGGCGGTCCAGGCGCCGATCTTCTTCTTCGCGCAGGACCGCTCCCTGGCGGAAGAAGCGTATCCCGGCGATATCATCGGCATTCCCAACCACGGTACGCTGCGCGTGGGCGATACCTTGACCGAAACCGGCGAACGGCTCCGTTTCACGGGGATTCCCGATTTCGCGCCGGAAATCCTGCGCCGGGTTCGTCTGGCGGACCCGATGAAGGCGAAACAACTCCGCAAGGCCCTGGAAGACCTGGCCGAGGAGGGGGTGACGCAGGTCTTTCGCCCGATGCTGGGCAGCGACTGGATCGTGGGCGTGGTGGGCGCGTTGCAACTCGATGTTCTGCTGGACAGGATCGACCAGGAATATGCCGTGCCCATTGCCTTCGAAGCAGCACCTTTCGAGACCGCGCGCTGGGTCTCCTGCGCGGACGCCGCGCAACTCAAGCGCTTCACGGAACTCAATCGCGCAAGCATGGCGCAAGACCGCGAAGGCGCGCCCGT
>JAJYAF010000305.1 GCA_021779655.1 Pseudomonadota bacterium | reverse complement strand
ATTTATTATTGAAGTAGATAACTCCCTCAGTAATTGCTGACGTCCTTGAGCTTGATAGAAATCTAATTTTGCGCTCTCCGGCAAATTCTTGCCTATTAAACGAGCCAAATTTTCTATGTTCCAAGGCGCATCTTCTTCCAAAGCGAAAATTGGCAGGACCGCAAAACTATTCGCCTCATTATCAGGGAATATC
Source organism: Pseudomonadota bacterium (assembly GCA_021779655.1). The sequence goes on along the minus strand of JAJYAF010000305.1, from coordinate 3,766 downwards.
CGGCCACGGAAAGGGGCATTCGCATCTATATTGGTCCATGAACTCGCTATTTTCAGCGCGTCTGAGACAAAGTAATCCATACAATCGAGAAGCTGCGCCGCTTTGCGCTGATAGGTCTCAGGGGGCCATTCACGTGGGTTCCCTAGCGTATCCGGTCTGCTCAGCACTACGATTCGCGGGATAGTACCGCCAGCAGAGCTGCTCAGTTCCTTAATTATTTCGGACATCACACGGAGATCATTAGAAAGCGCCCTCACCTCCGGTGTCGAAATGACATGCAGAATTACATCTGGCTTTCTCTTCATTATCTCTTGCTTGAGGACCGCCGTCGCATCTCCATCAGGCGCCCCATCGGGAGGGGAAGTTTCGAATATGCCTCTCGTATCTATAATTGACCAGCTTGCGAATTTTTCTGGAAAATGAATCAGAAGCGCACTTGCTTCCGGTGTCTGAGGTCTAACGACCCCAACTTCCACAACTTTCTTTCCTGCTAGAGCATTTAAAATGGAAGACTTCCCATGACCACTTCTTCCGACGAGCATCAAGATCGGGGGACGGCTATCGTCAATCAGCTTGCGGAGCTCCTCTAGAGCTGGGCCCATCATTTTTTCGCGAACCCAATTCTTCTGACTCTCAGCCAACGGCACGGGGAAATTGTTAAATAAATCATCTATGTCTTTAACCAAAGGGCGAAGTCTGTTGCGATCGACAGCCATGATTGGTCCCACCAAATTGCGCCAATGAGCGGTCTATTCCAGCCGACATTTCCCAGATGGGCGGTCCCGTCGCCCAGCCCACCATGTAGAGATAACTTGGAAGGCTGCACCCCGCAATAGCGGAATGGCCGCCGACCAAGGCCATCACGTTCGCCCGAGGATGGTCCTGCCGTTTCGCAGGGCGCTTGAGGCGATATTGCCAGCGCGCCAAGCCGATCTCCTGGCTTCGCACGTTCGCTCCCGCGCCGCCAGAATTTCCTGCGGCGCCTCCGCGTGGGGCAACCCGAACAAGCAGCCGGCACGACAACGGGGCCGGTGCAGTTGGCCAGGCACGGCCCGACCGCTTCCTCCACGGGCCCGAACACCAGCCCCTCCGCCCGGCCGATCAGCGCCGGCGCACCATGGCGAGGAAGGACTCCAGCGCGACACGCAGAAGCGGCCTGACCGCGATGGTTTGAGGCGCCCGCGCCACGGAACTCTTTCGGACGCTCCCGGGGCCATTGAGGAGGCGACGATTGGGCGGGGCTCCAACAGCTCTCTCCGAGGTGATAGGGTGAGTTTGGGGTCTATCACGGGGGATCGGAGGGTTGGTCAGGTCGCCTCTTCGATGCAAACGGCCGGATCAGACTGACGCGCCGGACCAGCCGGGCGGTGACCGCGTCTCGCGGGCAGCGGACGTTTGGCACAACAGACCACGTCGCCCTGGTTTCCACCCCGACGAACGCGCCGACATCCGACTTGAATCTATCGCAAATTGCACTAGATTTAGGCTATGGTTGAGTCTCTCGGCAAGCGGATAAGAGGGCTTCGGTCGCACCGCGGGCTCACGCTCAAGGAGGTTGCCGATGCGCTTGAGCTAACGCCGGCTGCAATCTCGCATTGGGAGAGCGGTCGGATCACCCCAAAAGGTAGGAAGCTACAAGAGCTCGCGAGGGTCCTCACCGTAACTGTGGCGGACCTTAGGGGCTCCGGATCCAGCTCAGGACGGCCGGCGACGCCGATGGCGGAGATCAGCGAGATCCTGTCGGACGCTAAGAAGCGGATAGCGGACATCATGGGGTGCGAACCCGAGGACGTAGAGTTAGAGTGGCGCATCAAATGACCCGGCACGCTGGCCGGGCTCGCGGCATTGTGCGCTGCAAATAAATTTAGGTAGTTGCAATTTTTGTCGCCGCGCTGTATACTTGCTCTATCGCTCGGCGGCGATAGGCTCGTTGTCGCGGGTAGGAATCGAACATTCCCTACGGGCGCACCCAGCCGGCCACCGTGCGAGCTAGATCAAGGGAGAGCGTGATGGTAAACAACCGTGACCGCGCTGCTGGCTGTGTGATGGGATACAATACGGTCATCAAGGCCGTGAAGTATGTCGATAGGTACGATCGCATTGACCCAACCGCGTCTTGGCACATACGGCGTGTGTTGAAGGTGATATACGGAGAAAAATTGTATAATTACTACTGCTATCGGGGTCGCCGCCCAACGCTACGCCTCGTATCTAAATAACGAGCCGTTTAGTCGACGGAATTACTGTCGCCGGCTGTCTTCCATGTGCGCGCTAACAAGGGTTTACCGGTCGGCAGCCTCCGTTTAACTTGCGTTGCACCGGTATTCCGGAATTCATCGAGTATAACTTGATAAACCTGGTCGGGTCCGCCGCTGCGAAGCGCCCGTTAGCTGCGATGCCTGCTGTGCGTACGGACCGGCGATCAGCCGGCCGTACGCACCCGCCCGAGTCATCCGGCCGCCCGGCCCGGCCGCACAATTTATCTCCATCCCCCCCCTCAAATCAACACCTGCATGTCCCCGTCCACGGCCAGCGCCTGGCCGCTGATCGTCGCGCCGAAGGGGCTGGCGAGGTAGAGCGCCATGTTGGCGATGTCCTGCTGGGTGACGAAGCAGCGCAGGCTGGTCGCGGCGACGGCGCGGTCGGTCTGCTCGTTCTCCGAGATCGCCGCCGCCTGCGCCTTGGCGCGGATCACGGCGCGGATGCGCGGCCCGTCCACCAGGCCGGGCAGGATGGCGTTGACGCGGATATTGTCGGGGCCGAGCTCGATCGCCAGCGTCTTGGTCAGGCCGATCACGCCCCATTTCGCCGCCGCGTAGGGGCTGCGCAACGGGAAGCCGAAGCGCCCGGCCGCCGAGCTGAGGTTGATGATGGCCCCGCCCCCGGCAGCGCGCAGCGCCGGCACGGCGCGGCGGGCGCAGTGGAAGAAGCTGGCGAGGTCGATGCGCAGCGTCGCGTCCAGCTCCTCCGGCTTCACCGCCTCGATCGGCGCCGTCGGCCCGGCGATGCCGGCATTGTTCACCAGCACGTCCAGCCCGCCGAGATGGGCCAGCGCGGCGTCCATGAACGCCTCCATATCCGCCAGCGCGCCGGCATCCGCGCGCACGCCGTGATGGCCGGCGGCGGCGAGCGCCGCCTCGTCGATGTCGCAGATGAAGACCCGCGCGCCGCAGGCGGCGAAACTGTCGGCCATGACCTTGCCGATGCCGCTGGCGGCGGCGGAAATGGCGACGCGCCTGCCGGTGAGATCGACCGGCAGCGGCGTGCTCGCTCCTGTGGGCATGCTGCATCCTCCCTGCGTTTGCAGCCGGTATAGTCGGGGCTTTGCGGGTGGGCAAACCGGGCCGGGCTTGAAGCCCGCCCGCGCGCGCGCCATGTGGCGGGGATGGAGATCCATCAGCGCCGCATCATCCTGGACATGACGCCGGAGGGCGAATTCCGCACGCCGCCCAATCTGGCGCGCCCCAATCTGGCGCGCCCCAGCCTGGCGAGCCGCATCGCCGTCGGCGCGATCATCGTCGCGGTGTCGGCCGGGCTGGTCGCGACCGCCGCGCTCGCCTTCTGGGTGGGCGTGATGCTGCTGCCGGTGGCACTGGTCGCCGCCGGCGTGGCCTATCTCGCCGTGCGCTTCCAGCTCGGACGGGGCGGGCCGCCTGGCCGGCCGCCCACCCCGTTCGGCGGCTGACGCGCGCCGCTACGCGCGCTGCGCGGCGCGGGAGGCGCGCCGGCGTGCCACGAGGTTGAAGAAAGCGCCGGACCCCAGCAG
>JAJYAF010000304.1 GCA_021779655.1 Pseudomonadota bacterium | reverse complement strand
CGCATGTTTCTCCATGAACTCCGACATGTCGATACGGACCATCGCCCGCTCATCGTCGAACAAAAACTCCGCGAGCGCCTTGGCCAGTTCCGTTTTGCCGACGCCCGTGGGTCCGAGGAACAGGAAGCTGCCGATCGGCCGGCCCGGATCCTGCAACCCGGCCCGCGCCCGGCGCACCGCGTTGGAGACAGCTCGGAGCGCATCCTCCTGGCCGATCACCCGCTTGCGCAGGCTGTCTTCCATCCGCAACAACTTGGCGCGCTCGCCTTCCAGCATTTTTTCAACCGGGACCCCGGTCCAGCGGGAGACGACCGCGGCAATGGCCTCTTCCGTCACCGCATCGTTCACAAACCGGCCTTCGTTCTGCTCGGCGAGTTTTTTCTCAAGCGCCGGAATGGTGCCGTAGAGCAGTTCCCCTGCCCGCGCGAGATCGCCCTTGCGCTGCGCCAGTTCCACCTCGTTGCGCGCCTGTTCAAGCTGTTCCTTCAGTTTCTGTGTATCGGTAAGCTGAGCTTTCTCCGCCTGCCACTTGGCTGTGAGCTCGGCGGATTTCTCCTCCAGTTGCGCAATCTCATGCTCGAGTTTCTCAAGCCGCTCGCGTGATGCGGAATCGTTCTCCTTGCGCAGCGCCTCGCGTTCGATTTTCAACTGGATCAGGCGGCGGTCGAGTTCATCCAGCTCTTCCGGTTTGCTGTCCAGCTGCATGCGCAGGCGCGACGCTGCCTCATCCACCAGGTCGATTGCCTTGTCCGGCAGAAACCGGTCCGTAATGTAACGGTTGGAGAGCGTGGCCGCGGCGACCAGCGCCGAATCTGAAATACGCACGCCATGGTGCAGTTCATACTTCTCCTTGAGGCCGCGCAAAATGGAAATTGTATCGGCAACACTCGGCTCATCCACGAAAACCGGCTGGAAGCGCCGGGCGAGCGCGGCATCCTTCTCGACATGCTTGCGGTATTCATCCAGCGTGGTGGCGCCCACGCAATGCAGCGCGCCGCGCGCGAGTTCCGGCTTCAGCAGATTCGCGGCATCCATTGCCCCGTCAGCACGGCCGGCACCAACCAAAGTGTGCATTTCGTCGATGAAAAGGATGATCTCACCTTCCGCGGCCTCAATCTCCTTGAGCACGGCTTTCAGCCGTTCCTCGAATTCACCGCGGAATTTCGCGCCAGCAACCAGGGCACCCAGATCGAGCGCCAGCACCCGCTTGTTGCGCAACGATTCCGGCACGTCACCGTTGACGATCCGCAGGGCAAGCCCCTCCACGATCGCGGTCTTGCCCACACCCGGTTCGCCGATCAGCACCGGATTATTCTTGGTGCGGCGGGCCAGAACCTGGATCGTGCGGCGGATTTCCTCATCGCGGCCAATCACAGGATCAAGCTTCTGGTCGCGTGCGAGTTGCGTTATATCGCGCGCGTATTTTTTCAGGGCATCGAACTGCTGTTCCGCAGTGGCGCTGTCCACCTTGCGGCCCTTTCTGATCTCGTTCACGGCTTTTTCCAGTGCCTGCGCGCTGGCGCCGGCATTCTTCAGGGCCCGGCCCGCCGGCGTGTCCGAAGCGGCGAGCGCGACGAGAATCCGGTCCTGCGCAACGAACTGGTCACCGGCTTTGGCGGCCTGGGTTTGTGCCGCATCCAAGACCCGGACGAGGTCCGGGGTGATCCCGGGCTGACCAGCGCCGGAACCCTGTACCTTGGGCAGCCGCGCGATCGCGGCGTCTATCACCTGTTTCACCGCCGCCGGATCGCCGCCAGCCATCCGGATCAGGCCGGTGGCGGCGCCTTCCTCGTCATCGAGAAAGGCTTTCAGCAGATGTTCCGGGGTGATTTGCTGATTGTATTCGCGCAGCGCGATCGTCTGCGCCGCCTGAACAAACCCTTTTGCACGTTCAGTCAGTTTTTCGAAATCCATGGCTGCTCCTTTGTTCCTTGCAGTAAGGCAACGCCGGCCGCGACCCCTTATTGAAGGCAGTCGCTGCATGCCAGAAGCATATGGGCAAGACCTTGATCTGCCTCAAGAGGAGAAACCGGCTTGGCGGCGGGGTATCGTCCGCCCTACGGCCGGCGATGGGCCAGCGCCGCACCCGCCGCATCGCCGAGCGTGCCCCCTCCGGCATGCTCACTGCCCGCCCGGCCCGATCAGCTCATATTCCAGGGAAGCGGTGATCTTGATCGTGCTGGATTTGCTGTTTGGTGGAAACGGAGGGACATTTTCCTTGAAAATGTTCAGCCAGGCCTGATCAAGAAACGTCGAACCCGCGCTGCTGACAAGTTTCAGGTCAGTCACGCTGCCGTCGCGATGCACGGTGAAGGAGATGACGGATGTGCCCTGCTGGCCCTGTTCGGCTGCGGCTTGCGGATAATAGATACGTTCGTTCACCCATTTGTTGAACTCATCCATCCAGTCCGAGCCGATATTGCCCTGCACGGAAATGTCCGGGCGGTTCAGCGCGTTAAGGTCGGACCGGCTCAGTTGCAGGTTCAGCCCGCGCGGGAAGGCACGCGGCCGTGGCGGCGCCGCGGTGCCGGAGGCGGCATTGCCGTAGGACATGTTGTTCATGACCTGGTATTGCTGGTGCGCCGGCCGTTGCGGGCGAAGCGCCCGGCGGTTTTGTGGGTGCTCCCGCTGTTGCAAGGGGGCGGGCGGCAGGTTGTATTCGCTGAACAGATCAGGCGGAATTTGCAGGCTCATTTCCGGCTGCTGCGGTTGCGGCGCGGGAGCAGGGGGCGCGGTGGCGGGCGTCGGCTGCGCCTCGGTGAGCACGGGCGGCCCTTGCCGAGGCTCGGGCGGTGCCGTGACCGCCTTCGCACCGCTATTTTCCACGACGATGGAAACAGGTGTCTGGGCCGATTGCTCGGGCGCCGGGCGCGGCTTGAGGCCGATCAAGGCCATGGCGATCACGGCGGCGTGCAGCAGCAGGGCTGCCGGCCATTCCAGATGCCATCGCTTACGCGGCGGCGAAGGAAGAAATCGGTATTCCGCGCGCGCCGGCGCGGCGGCTAGCAGCGCCAGCCTGCCTCTCGCCGGATCACGGGAAGCCTTACCATCCGTAGTAGAAAAGAGGCGGTGGCGGGGCATAGACCACCGGAGGGGGCGGTGCCGGTGGCTGTAAAACTTCTCCGTTACCGACCATGCACTGCGCATAGAATGTGTCATAGCGCGTTTGCATCGAGTCCGCTGCCGCCTGAGCCTGGTTACCTGCTGCAGAGGCTCCGGCCAACAATCCGGCCCCGGCGCCAACGCCCGCGCCGAGGCCGGCATTCCCGCCGATCGCGCCAAGTGCCGCACCGGCGGCGGCGCCGATGACGGTGCCGGCAAGCGCCGTGCCATTGGCATTCTGGCTGGCCGCCGCGGCCTCCTGCGGAGAGCCCGACAGGCGCGCCTGGGCGTAATTCTGGCAAGCCGCGTCATCTCGCTGGAACTGCGCGAAGTTTTTGCCGGGCCCTGGCAGCGCGACGATGGTAGGCCCGGTGGGCGGAGAAACCGTGCATGCTCCAAGTGCCAATAGCGGCGCCAGCAGCAAAGCCGGACCGAGCTTTTTCGAAGCGGACATCATGCTACTCCTGGAACGGCAAGGCGGCGCTCCCCTTATCGCATCGTCAAGCGCGGCGCAACGCTGCGCGAAGACCTGCTTACAATATGTCACCCCAACCCCGCCTGGCGCGGCAGCCGCATGGGCACAGCCCGCATGCTGTGGATCACCGGTCTCGGGCTATTCCCGGTCAAAAAACTCTTTCACCTTCGCGAAGAAGCCTTCATGTTCCGAGCTGCCATCGGCATGGGCCTTTGCCTCACCTTCGAATTCCTCCTGCAATTCGCGCTGCCGGCGCGTTAGGTTCCGGGGCGTCTCCACAACCACCTGGATATACATGTCGCCGCGTGCCGCGCTGCGCAGCACGGAAAAGCCTTTCGAACGCAACCGGAACTGTTCGCCGCTCTGCGTGCCGGCGGGTATT
>JAJYAF010000303.1 GCA_021779655.1 Pseudomonadota bacterium | reverse complement strand
CGCTGAACGGTGAACGCGAGCGCGGTATCCGGATGGGCCTCGACGATTTGCTGCAAATCCAGAAAGGTGCCGATCTTGTGGCCGGCGACCGAAACGATCTTGTCGCCCGGCAGCAGACCGCCCGCCGCCGCCGGGGAATTGGCGGCCACCTTGCTCACCACCGGCGCCACCTGCACCTGTCCGGCCAAGGCGAACAGCCCGGCGAACAGCACGAAGGCCAGAATCAGATTGGCTAATGGTCCGGCGGCCACGATCATCGTCTTGGCGCCCAGCGAAGCGCTGGCGAACGAACCGGCAACCGGCGCGGATTCCGCGTCATCCCCCCAGCCCTGCATCTTCACGTAGCCGCCAAGAGGAAGGCTGGAGAGCTTCCAGACCGTGCCCGATTTCGACTTCCAGGACAAAAGCGCCGGGCCGAAACCGATGGAAAACGCCTCCACCGTCACGCCGCAGGCCCGCGCCATCAGGAAATGTCCGAGCTCATGGAAGAAAACCAGGGGGCCCAGCACCACGATGAAGGCGAGAATGGAACGAAACAGATCGGTCATGATGGGCCATATGATAATCGATCTCCGCCGTTCGGCAATCCGGCGGCGATCAGGCGGCGGTCAGGCCGCTTGGGCGGCGCCAAGCCGGGCCGCCGCCTCGCGCACCGTGTTGTCGAGCGCCAGCACGGCGGCCAGGTCGGGAACCGCCGGCGCGCCGAATTCGCCCAGCATGGCCTCCACGATCTCCGCGATGTCCAGGAAGCCGATCTTTCCTGCGAGAAAAGCCGCTACCGCGACCTCGTTCGCGGCGTTGAGCACGGCCGGCGCCCCGCCGCCTTCGGCCAGCGCCTCGCGCGCAAGGCGCAGCGCGGGGAAGCGGGTTTCATCCGGCGGAAAGAATTCCAGCCGGGCCACCTCGGCCAGGTTGAGGCGCGGCGCGGCGGTCGTCAGCCGGTGCGGCCAGGCCAGCGCATGGGCGATGGGGATCCGCATGTCGGGCGAGCCGAGCTGGGCCAGCACGCTGCCATCGGCATAATAAGCAAGCCCGTGGACGATCGATTGCGGATGCACCACCACCTCGATCTGGGCGGATGCCAGGGAAAACAGCCGCGCGGCCTCGATCACTTCCAGACCCTTGTTCATCATGGTGGCGCTGTCGATCGAGATTTTGGCGCCCATGGACCAGGTCGGATGCCGCAGCGCCGCCTCCGGCGTGATGCCGCGCATTTCCTCATAGGAACAGGCGCGAAACGGGCCGCCTGAAGCGGTGAGCACGATTTTTTCAATGGCGCCATGATTGCCGCCGGCCATGGCCTGCATGACCGCGTTATGCTCGGAATCCACCGGCAGCAGCGTGGCCTTGTGCTCGGACACGGCGCGCAGAAAGACATCGCCCGCGCAGACCAGCGCTTCCTTGTTGGCAAAGGCGATCGTGCCGCCATGCCTGACCGCCGCCAAAGTGGGCTCAAGCCCGATGGCGCCGGTGATGGCGGCCATCGTCCAGTCCACCGGCATCGCGGCCGCTTCCAGCACCGCGTCCCGGCCGGCGGCGCAAGCCAGACCGCTGCCGCCGAGAGCCGCGCGCAGCTCCGCCAGCAGCCCGCTTTCGGCCACCACGGTGATCTCCGGCCGGAAACGCCTGGCCTGCCGCGCCAGCAAGGCCACATTGCGGCCGCCAACCAGCGCGCGCACCGGATAGCGGCCGGCGTTCTCCGCGAGGATATCGAGCGTTTGGGTGCCAACGCTGCCGGTGGATCCGAGAATCGTTACCGTTTTTCCTGTCATTCCGGCATCACTCCACCCTATCGCCCCTCAGCCATTCCGGATCGGATTGCTCTGTAACAATCCGTGATGCGTCAGAAACGTCAACACGACCGCCGTCGGCGCCGCCGCCAGAAATCCATCCAGCCGGTCGAACAACCCGCCATGGCCTGGGATCGTGCGGCCGGAATCCTTGACGCCCAATCTGCGCTTGATCGCGCTTTCAAGCAAATCGCCCGCCTGGGCAGCGAGGCTGAGCAGAACCGCCAGCAAGAGAGGACCGGGGTCGATGCCGCGCCCGCCGCTCATCACCAGCGCGCCGGCGAGACCACCGAGCAGCAATCCGCCGAGCGAGCCGCTCCAGGTTTTTCCGGGAGAGATTCGCGGCGCCAGCCTGCGGCCGCCGAACAGGCGGCCGCAGAAATACGCGCCGATATCAGTGGTCCAGACCACAACCACCAGGAACGCGGTGACGCGCGGCCCGTCGGTCTCGCTCAAACGCAGCCACAGGACCGAGAAACCGCCAATGCCGATATAAGGGATGCCAAGCGCGGCGAACCAGCCGAAACGCCAGGCCGTCAGCAGAATGAAAAGCCCCGCGGCAAGGGCAACCGCCATCCAGCCGAACGGAATCGAGAGCGCCCAGATGGTCAGAAGCGCGACGGGCAAGGCGATATTGCCATGCGCGAGACCGGAGAGCCGGGTCCATTCCATCGCCAGGCCGAGCATGATGAGGACGATCAGCCCCTGCCAGGCCGGACCGCCATACCACAGGGCGGCAAGCGCAATCGGCGCCAGGATCGCCGAGGAGGCGAGCCGCACCCCGAAATCCGACCATTTCCGGCCGGCGGGGCGGCTCGGGCGATCATGGCCTGGCATGCCGGCGGGACTCACGGTTTCATCGAGGGCGCGCGCCAAACCGCCGCTCCCGCTGCTTGAATTTCAGGATCGCGCCGGCAAGGTCCTTTTCCCCGAAATCCGGCCAAAGCACATCCAGGAACACCAGTTCGGCATAGGCAAGCTCCCATAGCAGAAAATTCGAGATCCGCTGCTCGCCGCTGGTGCGGATCAGCAAATCGGGCTCCGGCACGCCGGCGGTGGAAAGATACGAGGCGAATTTCTCCTCGGTCAGCGCCTCGGGCGCGATGCCTGCCGCGATCGCCCGGCGGGCGGCCGCGACGATGTCGGCGCGCCCGCCGTAAGACAGGGCGAGCAGCACCGTGAGGCGCCGGTTCCGCGCGGTTTTCTCCTGCGCGGCTTCGAGTTCCGCGAGGATATTCGGGCCAAACCGCGCATGGTCGCCGATCACCTTGAGCCGCACCCCGGCTTCGTGCAGCTCCTGCAATTCACTGCGCAAATATTGCAGCAGCAGGCCGCGCAGATCCCGCACCTCGTCTTCCGGCCGCCGCCAGTTTTCCGACGAAAAGGCGAACAAAGTGAGATACGCCACGCCCTGCGCGATCGCCGCCTCAATGCTTCGGCGGACGGCCTTCATGCCTTCCCGATGGCCAAGCGCGCGCGGCAGGCCACGGGAGGCGGCCCACCGGCCGTTCCCGTCCATGATGATGGCGACGTGTTTCGGCACCGGGCCGGCGGATGGGCTGCGCATCGGGTATGCCTTGCCCGGTCAGACCTGCCGGATGTCCTTTTCCTTCTCCGCCAGGCTCTCGTCCAGGCGCTTGATATAGCTATCCGTCAGCCTCTGGACCTCGTCCGACCAGGCGCGTTCGTCATCCTCGCTGATCTCGTGCTTCTTCTGCCAGTTCTTGATCTGCTCCATGCCGTCCCGCCGCACACCGCGCACCGCGACCCGGGCGCTTTCGGCGTATTTCGCCGCCGCGCGGGCCAGTTCGTTGCGGCGCTCCTCCGTCAGCATCGGCAGGGGAACGCGGACGAGCTGGCCATCGGGCTGCGGATTGAGCCCCAGTCCGCAATCGCGAATCGCGGCGACCACGGAATTGACCATCGAGCGGTCCCAGACCTGCACGGTGATCATCCGCGCCTCGGGCACGGCGATCGTCGCCACCTGGTTGAGCGGCATGTGTGAGCCGTAGGCTTCCACCTTCACCGGCTCGAGCAGCGCGGGACTCGCGCGGCCGGTGCGCAGCCCGCCGAATTCACGCTTCAAGGCCTCCAGCGCGCTCTCCATCCGGCGGGTCAGATCCTGTTTCAGGGCAGTCACATCGGCGGTCATGATGAACCTTTCAGCCTGTTTC
>JAJYAF010000302.1 GCA_021779655.1 Pseudomonadota bacterium | reverse complement strand
AGGATGCCGGGTGGCGGCCGGCCGCGGTGATCGGCTGCGGGGACGGCTACGGCCTGCGCGAGACCGCCTTTGCCCTCGGCCCCGCCCTGGACGGCGTTTATGTCAGCGGCGCCCCGTTCTATCCCACGCCAGCCGCCGCCATCGCGCAAGCCTACCAGGACCGTTTCGCCATGGCGCCCCGCTCCGCCGGGAGCCTCAGCGCCTATGTCGGCGCCAAGCTGGTCTTCGATACGCTGGCCAGGCTCAAGGGGGATGCGGGCCAGCTCCTCGCCGCCCTGCGCCAGACCAGCCTGCCGCCCGGCGCGTTGGCCAATGGCTGGGGCGTCGCCTTCGACAGAACCGGCCAGAACACGCGCGCCTTCGCCACGCTGCAACAATGGCGCTCCGGCACGCTGGGGGCGCCGGAGCAGGGCTGAACACCGCTACCAGCCGTTGTTCGGATCGAAATTATCGTCCTGGCCGCCGCTGCCGTCATCCCAGCCGGGATTGCCCTGCAAGCCGTCATCGGCGCCCGGAATCGGATTGCCGAAATTCTGGTTGCCGAGATTTTGGTCTTGGGGGAAATTTCCGTTCAGCGGATCGTTGTGGTTGCCGAACATGCCATCAATCACCCGCTCCCCCGCCGCGAAGCCTGCCCCCGCCGCCAGACCGCCCAGCAGAGAGCCGCCCAGGCCAGAACCCAGGCCGGAGCCCATGCCGCCAGGTCCATACGGATACGGGCCGGGTCCCGGGCCAAAGCCGCGCGGGCCGTAAGCGGCGGGATAAGCGGGTGGAATCACCGCGCCGCGTGGCCGGAAGAGCATGCGCAGGATCAGGAATAGAAACACGAACCCGATAATGCCAAGCAGCACCGGACTGACCCCGCGATGCCGGACCGGCGCCGCGCCGCCATTGATCCGCGCCTGCAACGCCGTCACCTCGGCGGGGTTGGCGAACGGCAAGCCCGGCGCGTAGCGCTCGGCCTTGGCAAGCGCGGCACCGGCCGCCGCCTCATTGCCGGAAGCATCCTGTGCTTCGGCGGTCAAATACCAGGCGACGCCGCTTTGCGGGTGCTCCTGCAACACGGCTCGAAGGTCGGCCAGCGCCGCCTGCTCCTGGCCGTTGGCGATAAGCTGCTGAATCTCCCGCGGTGAAACGCCCTGCGCCCATACCGGGCCGGACAGCCCGAACAGCACCAAGGCGACAGCCGCGGCAATAGCAATCCGGTTGTTCCGCAATTTAGATCTCCGTTGCGCCCTATGACAAGGTCCTGGATGATAACGTCCTGGGCGATAAGATAGTCCCGCCGGGGCGGAAAACCAAATTTCCGTCCCGCTTGAGCGCCAGACCGGGCATGCGCCCGCCTCATTGCGGAAATGTTTTCATCCAGCGGGAATCCCATCGCGGCGAGGGCTGGCTTGGTTTCACTTGGCTTTGCCGGCGGATGCTGGTTCAATGGGGCATGGAACCATGGGCAGCGGCGGAGCCTTTCGTGCTCACGGAGCCTGCAAGGCGGGCGGTGCCGGTGATTCTCACCTCCCCGCATTCCGGTCGGCGCTATCCGCCGGATTTCCTGGCGGCCTCGCGGCTGGATACGCTGGCCATACGGCGTAGCGAGGATAGTTTCGTCGAGGAACTATTCGCCGCCGGCCCGCTGCTGGGTATGCCGCTGCTGGCCGCCACCTTCCCCCGCGCGTATTGCGATGCCAACCGTGAGCCCTGGGAACTCGATCCCGAGATGTTCGAGGACCCGTTGCCCGCCTTCGCCAATACCGGCAGCCCCCGGGTGGCGGCCGGCCTTGGCACCATCGCCCGCATCGTCGCGACCGGGGAGCGCATTTACAGCCGCAAGCTGCAATTCGCCGAGGCCGAGCAGCGCATCCAGCGCTGCTGGCGGCCCTTCCACGGCAGGCTGCGAAGCCTGATCGATTCAACCATGGAGTCGTTCGGCGCCTGCCTGGTGATAGACTGCCACTCCATGCCGAGCCCCCAGCCTGAAAGAATATCTCAAGCAATGCCCCAAAAAATGCCCGAAAGCGCGCCGGGAGGGACAATGCGCCCCCCCGACATCGTCCTGGGAGATGGCTTCGGCACCAGTTGCGCGCCGAAGATCACCGCCTTCGCGGAGGCCGCGTTGCGGCGCCTGGGATTCTCCGTCATCCGCAACGACCCTTACGCGGGCGGCTACATTACCCGCCATTATGGCCGGCCGCGCCAGCAGCTCCACGTGCTGCAGATCGAAATATCCCGCAGACTTTACATGGACGAGCGGCGCATGGAAAAAACCCCGGGGTTCGCGGCGCTGTGCCCCCGGCTGCGGGATTTTCTGACCTCGCTGGCCGAGGCGGCGCGAGTTCTGCTGCCCGGCGCCGATCCGCGCGGCATCGCCCCCGCGGCGGAATGAGCCGGCGGCAAAAGCGGAGAAGAAAACGGAAAAAGAAACAGCAAAAAAAAGGCGGCGCCGAAGCGCCGCCAAGTTTAGGGAGGAAACGTCCAAAAAAGTAGAGGAGCAAGCTCACTCTACAAAACCATTCTACCGTGTATCGAAAAAAGCGCAATAAAAATTTTGCAGTGCAGCATTGTTTCTGTCGCGGGCGCCAAATCCAATGGAATCAGTTGGTTGTGTTTTTTTATGGTTTTATCCGGCCGTAATCGCCTTTCCTTCCGGCCGGCGTTATAAGTTTTTATTTCGGCGCGCGGCCGCCCCGCCACCCCGCGCGCCGGTATAAAACCTTATCTTTCGTTAACCGAAACCCGGTAGGCGCAAGCCGATGCACGGTGGAATTCAAAGGCTGCCCAAGGTTATCGGGGCCATTGCGGCATCGGTCATGTTTGGGCTGGGTGCAGGGGCAGGGCGCATACCGGCTTTCGCGGACATGGCCGGCGGCGGCATTTCCGGCGGGTTTTTTTCCGCGAGTGCCTTGCCTGGAAATACCTTGCCCGGGAGCGCTTTGCCCGCGAGCGCCCTGCCCGGAAGTTTTTTCGGAAGTTCTTTCGGCGGTGGGGTTGGCGCGCCATTCGTGGGCTCGGCGCCCTTGGGCAGCACCGGCGTTCCCTCCGGCGCTCCGCTGCCCGATTTCTGTGGCCCGGCGATCGCCCAAGCCAGTGCCGGCCGCCAGCTGCCGCCGGGGCTTCTGAACGCCATGGCCCGGGTGGAAAGCGGTCGGCCCGATGCGCGAAGCGGCCGGCTCACACCCTGGCCCTGGACGATTGACGCGAACGGCGCCGGCTACATCTACCCCACGGAGCAGGCGGCGGAGCGGGCGGCGGCCGCGTTTGAGGCCGCCGGCATCACCTCGCTCGATATCGGCTGCCTGCAAGTCAATCTTGCCCAGCATCCGGACGCCTTCGCCAGCCTCGCCCAGGCGTTCGATCCAGCGGCCAATGCGAATTACGCGGCGGATTTCCTGCTCGGCCTGGAGCGCAAATTCGGCAACTGGCCTCAGGCGGTGGCGGCCTACCACTCGCAAACCCCGGCGCTGGGCGAGCCTTATGTGGCGCGGGTCTTTGCACAATGGCAGGGCCACGCCCCGGCAATGGCGCTGGCGGATGCCACTTCCGCTCCCGCCCCGGGCATGACCCCCGGCCCGGGCATATCCCCCGGGTTGGGGCTTGGCATGAGCCCGCTTGTTCCACCCGCGCGGATAATGCTGCAACCCGGCACCCGGCTCACTGGCCGCAGCCTTGCATCCTATCGCGCGGCGCCGGTTCCCATCGCCTCGGCCCTGCCGCCGCCAGGATAGCCGGTTTCAACCCGCCCATCCCGGGCTTTACGCCATTGCCGCCGCCGCCTAGAACCCCCCTGGCAAGGCCCCTGGCAAGGCTCTGAGCGACAGGAGGGGTGGCCGAGAGGCTGAAGGCGGCGGTTTGCTAAACCGTTATACGCTGTCAAGGCGTATCGTGGGTTCGAATCCCATCCCCTCCGCCACCTCAGAACAGAACTGCGAACGCCGGGCGTAGCCGGCTTAGCGCCGGCCGCGGTCAGC
>JAJYAF010000301.1 GCA_021779655.1 Pseudomonadota bacterium | reverse complement strand
CGGCAAAACCCTGGCGGGATTCCTGCCCAGCCTGATCGCGCTGCGGGACAGCGCGGGCCAGGGGCTGCACACGCTCTATGTCAGCCCGCTGAAGGCGCTCACCACCGATATCGCGCGCAACCTGCTTGCCCCGGTCGAGGCCATGGGGCTGAACATCCGGGTGGAGACCCGCACCGGGGACACGCCGGCCAACCGCCGCGCCCGCCAGCGCGAGCACCCGCCCGATATCCTCCTCACCACGCCCGAGAGCCTTGCGCTGCTCGTCACGCTTGAGCACGCGGCGCGCTTTTTCAGCACCCTGAACCGCGTCATCCTCGACGAGGTGCATGCGCTGGCCGGCACCAAGCGGGGCGACCAGCTGGCGCTTTGCGTGGCGCGGCTGCGCGAGCTCGCGCCGGCGCTGCGGGTGGCGGGCCTCTCCGCGACGGTTGCGCATCCGCGCGCGATGCTCGCCTATCTCGGCCCGGAAACAACGTTGATCGAAACGAAAGACGGCGCGCCGCCGCAGGTGAAGCTCCTTATCCCGCCCGGCGAAATTCCTTGGTCCGGGCGCATGGGCGTGCAAGCCGCGCGGCTGGTGCTGGCGAAAATCTCCGAGGCCGCCATGACGATCGTTTTTGTCAACACCCGGGCGCAGGCGGAGCTGATGTTCCAGGCGGTCTGGAAACATAACGAGGCCAATCTCCCGATCGCCCTGCACCATGGCAGCCTGGACATCGGACAGCGCCGGCGCGTGGAAGCGGCGATGGCGTCCGGCCGGCTGCGCGCCGTGATCGCGACATCCTCGCTCGATCTCGGGATCGACTGGGGCGGTGTCGATCAGGTGGTGCAGGTGGGCGCGCCCAAGGGCGTCTCGCGCCTGTTGCAGCGGATCGGACGGGCCAATCACCGGCTGGACACGCCAAGCAAGGCCGTGCTGGTGCCGGCGAACCGGTTCGAGGTGCTGGAATGCGAGGCCGCCATCGCCGGCGTCGCCGCCGGCGCGCTGGACGGCGACCCGCCGCGCCCGGGCGGGCTCGATGTGCTGGCTCAGCATCTTCTGGGCCTGGCCTGCGCCGGCCCGTTCCGGCCGGAGGATGCCTACCGGGAGGTGACCTCCGCCGGCCCGTATGCCGGGCTGAGCCGCGCCGATTTCGACGATGTGCTCACCTTCGTCGAGAACGGCGGCTATGCGCTGCGCGCCTATGAACGCTACCGCAAGCTGTTCCGTGACGCGCAAGGCCAGGTGCATGTCGCGAACAGCCGGATCGCGCGGCAGCACCGGATGAATATCGGCACCATCGTGGAGGCGCCGGTCCTCAAGGTGCGGCTGCTCGCGGGCAAGCGCGGACCGGGCAGGCCGCTTGGCGAAATCGAGGAATATTTCGTCAACATGCTGGCCCCGGGCGATACCTTCATGTTCGCCGGCCGCCTGCTGAAATTCCTGCGCCTCCGGGAAAACCTGGTGGAGGCGGCCGAGGGCGGAACGGGCGAGCCGAAGGTTCCCGCCTATGAGGGCGGCCGCATGCCGCTTACCACCCACCTGGCCGACCGGGTGCGCGCCATGCTGCACGATCCGCGATGCTGGGACACGCTCCCGGGGGACGTACAAACCTGGCTGCGGCTGCAACAATCCCGCTCCCGCCTGCCGGGGCCGAACGATCTTCTGGTCGAAACCTTTCCCCGGGGCGGCCGCTGGTACATGGTCGCCTATTGCTTCGAGGGCCGGCAGGCGCACCAGACACTCGGCATGCTGCTGACGAAAAGGCTTCAGCGTTCCGGCTTCGGGCCTCTCGGTTTCGTGGCGACCGATTACGTCCTGGCGACCTGGTCCGCGCATCGCCCCACGGATATCGCCCGGCTGTTCGATCAGGACATGCTGGGCGACGATCTCGATGCCTGGATGGCGGAAAGCTCCATGCTGCGCCGGACCTTCCGCAACGTCGCGGTGATCTCCGGCCTGCTCCCGCGCCCGGGGCGGGGCGTGGCGTCCGCCCGCCGCCAAGTGACGGTGAACGCCGATCTCGTCTATGACGTGCTGCGCAGGCACCAGCCGGACCATATCCTGCTCCGGGCGACCAGGGCGGAAGCGGCCAGCGGCCTGACCGATATCGATCGCATCGCCCTGCTGCTTGAGCGCGCGCGCGGCCATACGGTGCACATGGCGCTCTCCCGCATTTCGCCGCTGGCGGTGCCGGTGCTGCTGGAAATCGGGCGCGAGCGCGTCGGCGCGGAGATAACGGAAGAGGAACTGCTGAGCGAGCTGCTGGAAGAGCTGGGAGAGAACGCGCCGGCCATCCCCGCCGCGCCGCGCGGCGGGGATGGCCGGCATGATCGCCCATCCTCCCGCCAGACGGCGCTCACGTTCACGCCATGAGCGCGGCTCCGGTGCATTTCCAGGGCGAGCGGCTGATGCTCGATCCGCTGGGCGCGGCCTACTGGCCGGCGCGGCGCGCGCTCATCGTCGCCGATCTGCACCTTGAAAAAGCCTCCGCCGCGGCGGCGCGCGGCAGCCTTCTCCCGCCCTTCGACACCCGCGCGACCCTGGACAAGCTGCACCGGCTCGCGCGGCTCTACCGCCCGGCAAAAATCATCGCGCTCGGCGACAGTTTTCACGACACGCGCGGCGCGCGGCGCCTGGGCAGGGAGGACCGGGCGAGCCTCGATTCGCTAACGGCCCAGGCGGAATTCGTCTGGATCGCCGGCAATCACGACGCCGCGCCCCAAACCCCGCCTCAAACGTTCGGGGGCGAGAGCGTTGCGGCGTATGAGGATGGGCCATTCGTCTTCCGCCACCAGTCGCTCGGCCGGCACAGCCCGCGGGGCGTGGAAATCTCCGGCCATTATCACCCGAAAGCCAGTGTGGGCACGCGGGCATCGCGCATCACCCGGCCTTGCTTCGTGAGCGACGGAACCAGGCTGATCCTGCCCGCCTTCGGCGCCTTCACCGGCGGTCTCGATGTGCGCGATCCGGCGATCGCCCAACTCTTCCCGCGCGGCTTGCGGGTCTTTCTCCTCGGGCGGGAGCGGCTCTACAGCTTCGCGCTGGGGCAGATCGGATGAACCGTCCGGAACCCGGCGTGTCAGGCGGCGCGGGCGGAGGGATCGGAGCCGTTCGTCCGCTGCACCAGGGCCTCGATGCGGGGAAGCAGCTTCTCCATCGAAACCGGCTTGACGAGATAATCGGTCCCCCCGGCTTCCATCCCGGTCATCCAGTCGGAAAGTTCGCCCAGGCCCGAGAGGAAAAGCGCCGGGGTATCCACCCCCTGCCCGCGCAGCCCGGCGACGACCGATGTGCCGTCCGCACCACCCGGCAGCATCCGGTCGACAATGACCACGTCAAAACGGTTGCGCAGCCCGAGTGCCAATCCATCCGCGGCGGTGCCGGCATATTCCACCACATGGCCCGCCTCCCGCAACCCTAGAACGAGAAAGGTGGCAACCTCCGCGTCATCTTCAACGACGAGTATATACACCGTTATTCTCCTTCAGTTCTTATTCAGGCAGTTTTCATTCAGGCAGTTCTCATTCGGGCAGTTCTTATTCGGGGCGTTTTTATCCTGGGCTTATCCTGGGCTTATCCTGGGCTTATCCTGGGCGTTCCATTTCGCGCGTCGATGTGAGGCGGCGCAATGGGCGCCGAAAGCACCGTGATTCCAACCTTCCACTTTTAGCGGCTGTTGCGTTGCGGGACAATGCAGGCGAATTGCCCACCGCTGAAGATTTCATTGCAATCGCTTAAGCTTTCCGGCATCGCGCCACCGTGGCGCAAGCCGGCGCGCCACGGCCGCCACCATGCGGATTCCGCCCGAATTTCCGCGCCCATGGCTTCGCGCCGCGCCGGAAAACTTGAAAACGGCCCCATCCGGCACGACATGGACGGGCAGGCAAGGAGACGACGTCATGCTGCGCAAGTTCTTTATCCCTTCTCTGGCATTTGTCGCGCTGACCGCCCTGGCGGCCTGCGGTGAAACGCCGGGGCACCGGGCGCTTACCG
>JAJYAF010000300.1 GCA_021779655.1 Pseudomonadota bacterium | reverse complement strand
CGGAATGGATTTGTCGGCGGC
Source organism: Pseudomonadota bacterium (assembly GCA_021779655.1). The sequence continues at coordinate 3,956 of JAJYAF010000300.1, read as the reverse complement.
GCCGAAATGCAGCTGCACCGGGCAGTTCGGCTTCTCGGCGCGGTTGTTCACGATCTGCCCGCCATACCAGCCGATGGCGGCCTTGAACCGGTGCGAGCGCGTCGCGGCGAGCCAGGCGAGGCTGCCGCCCCAGCAATAGCCGATCACCCCGGCCGGCCTGCCGCCGCCCAGGGCGATCGCCGTGGCCTCGATATCCGCGAGGACCGCCGCCTCCGGGATCTTCGCGCGAAGCGCGAGGCCCTTTTCCCGGTCCTGCGGGCCGTAGCCGAGCTCGACATCCCGCTCCGCCCGATCGAACAACGCGGGCGCGAGCACCCGGTACCCGAAACCGGCCAGCCGTTCCGCCACCCGGCGCATATGGGCGTTTACCCCGAAGATTTCCTGCAACACCACAAGGCCGCGCCCGGCGTTGACATTGCCGGCTTCGAAGACCTGGAATTCATGCCCGTCCGCTGCGGTAAGCCGCATCATGATCGTGATCCCCTGACTGAGCACGACGCCTTGAGTCGGTCCGCGTATTTGCGGAATTCCCGCGCCAGCGCCTCATAGATAGGCCGCTTGAAATCTACCGCCAGCTGCGGAAGCGCGTCCAGTTCCGTCCAGCGCCACATGTCGAATTCCGGGTGCGGGTCGAGATCGAGGCGGATCTGCGCGTCCTCGCCCAGAAAAAGCAGGGCGAACCAGCGCTGGCGCTGACCGCGATACCGCCCGCGGAAGGACTTGCCGATCAGCCGCGCGGGGAGATCGTATTGCAGCCAGCCGGGATATTCCCCCAGAATTTCAACCTCCGCCGTGCCGATCTCCTCTTCCAGTTCACGCAAAACGGCACGGGCCGGGTCCTCGTCCTCGTCGATCCCGCCTTGCGGAAGCTGCCAGCCCCCAATCCCTTCCCCGGACTGCCCCCCGGCATTGGCCCTATCGGCCCGCCGGGCCACCAGCACCTGCCCGGCCCGGTTGAACAGCACCGCGCCGACATTCGGCCGGTAGGGCAAGGCCGCCTTGCCGGCGGAGCCGCTGCCCTCGGTCATGGACGCGCCGTCACGGCGTTCCTCCCCCGGAAGGCTGCCCGGTAGAAGGCTGCCCGGAGGAAGGCGCCAGGGGGGAAGGCGGCACGGTAGAAGGCGGCACGGTAGAAGGCGCCAGGGGGGAAGGCGCCAGGGGGGAAGGCGCGCCGGCCGGCGGCCGGGCGAGCGCGCTGACGGGAACCAGCGTGATCCCCTGGGCGGGCAGCGTGCGTATCCAGGCGGCCAGGGCCTGCACCGGCTGAGGCGCCGGGTCGAGCAGAATGCCGAGCGCGCTGCCTTGCAATTTCGCTTCCAGCGCCAGCTCGGCGAGCTGCGCGTTCTCCTTCTCCGGCGCGTTCAGCGGGTCGATCGCGACATCCGCGGCCCGGTTCCAAACATAGGCGGCCGGACCGGCCGGCTCGGCATCGACGAAGAACAGCCCCTTATCCGCGATCTCCTGGAAGAGCCAGGCTCTGGCGTCCGGGTTGGCCATGAAGCCGCTCCCCTGGGTGGCGCCCATCGCGTCGGTGACACCGGCATAGCCCTGGATGCGCGAGAGGCTCCAGTCCAGCATCGGCTGATTGAGCGAAACAGGCCCCGCCAGCACGAGCGCCTCGTTCCCCGCATTCTCGCTGGCCGGATCGGCCTCCTGCATGGGGATGCCGAGCAGGGTCTCATGCCCGGAGGCATGGGCGAGCGCCGAGATGCTGGCGGCATGCTGGCCGTAGGGGGTCAAGGCGAAGGAAACGGCCGGAGGCAGGCTGGCCACCGCCTGCTGGCTTTGCAGCGCATCGTCGCCCAATCCCGCGACCATGATGGCGATATGAGGCCCCTGCCCCGCGCCGGATGCTCCGGCGGCATAGGCCCGCATCGGCGGCAGCCCATCCGGGCCGATGCGCGGAACCATCCAGCCGGGATTGCTGGCGGACGGCGCGAGCAGCGCCGGCATGACGGCCGGAATGGGAGCGCCGGGCGCGAGGCCGCTGCCCGTCCCCATCACCACCGCTGGCGATGGCCCAACCGGCGGCGCGGCGGCTTTCTTCGCCACGACGCCCGGGGTCATTCCTGCCGGGGTCATTCCTGCCGGGGTCATTCCTGCCGGGGTTGTTCCTGCCGGGGATATCCCAGCGGGGGCGGCGGTGTGCCGGGCGGGGGATGGCGGCGGCGCACGCCTGGGCGGGCCCAGATATTGCAGCACGCCGATCCCCACCAGGACCACGGCCGCGAAGCCACCCCAGAAAACCGCCAGAAGCGAAGGCCGCCGAACAGACGGCTCCGGGGGGCCGGGCGAATCGCTCACGCCTAAATCCTTAATCCAGCCCGGTCACTCGGCCGCGGCCTTGTAACCATGCGGCGCCATCCCCGCCACCAGCTTCAACGCCATCTGCAGCTGGAAATCGGTCGATGGCTTGGTCAGGTCGAGCGCCGGCCACCCGGCGGGAGGCTTGTCCGGAATGGTCTTCGCCACCGCCGGCAGCGGCAGGGCGCTCGGCAGCGGCGGCGCGGTAAGGCCGGAGGGATTGTGGAACGAATGCAGCAGGTCGCTCTCCCGCAGGGATGCGAACTGATCCTCCGGCGTGCGGGTATCCGAGACCTTCACGTTCGGCGAGACGCCGTAATCCTGGATCGACTTGCCGGACGGCGTGTAATAGAGCGCGGTGGTCAGCCGCAGCGCTCCGTTGCCCGGAATCGGCACGATGGTCTGAACCGAGCCCTTGCCGAAGGTGCGCATGCCAAGCACCAGGGCGCGCTGGTTCTGCTGCAACGCGGCGGTGACGATTTCCGCGGCGGAGGCCGTGCCCTCATTCGTCATCACCACCAGCGGCGTGCCGTTGAGCACATCGCCCGGCTGCGCGTACCATACCTGGTCGTCATCCCCATGCCGCCCCCGGGTGGAGACGATTTCTCCGCTGTTGAGGAAGTCATCCGCCACGGCGACCGCCTGATCCAGCAGCCCGCCCGGATTGTCGCGCATGTCGAGGATATAGCCGCGAACATGGCCGCCGCCCTGTTTCTGCAGCGCGCGCACGGCGTCCCGGATGTCCTGGTCCGCCTTTTCATCGAAGCTGGCGAGCCGGATATAGCCGATATCGCCGGCCGGCGTGGCGAACATGCGGGATTTCACATCCTGGATCTGGATGATCTCCCGGGTAAGAGTGGCCTTCACCGGCGTCTCGATCCCGCTGCGCTTCAAGGTCAGGGTGATCTGGCTGCCCGGCGGTCCCCGCATTTTGGTGACAGCGTCGTCCAGGTTGAGGCCGTCGGTCGAGTGGCCGTCGATATCCACGATGATATCGCCGGGCTTGATGCCGGCCCGCGCGGCGGGCGTGCCGTCGATCGGGCTGATGACCTTCAGCAGTCCGCTGGTCTGCGTGACTTCCAGGCCAAGGCCGCCGAACTGGCCGGAGGTCTCCACCTGCATGTCGTTATACTGTTTCTGATTCATGTAGCTGGAATGCGGATCGAGGCCGGCCAGCATGCCGTTCACGGCGTCGTAGATCAGCTTGCTGGAGGGCGGATCGACGACATAGTTTTCCTTCACCCGGTCGAAGATATCGCCGAACAGGCTGAGCTGCTGGTAGGTATTCTCATCCCCCGCGCTCTGCCCGGCGGCACGGTGCAGGGGCGCCACGGCAGAGCCGATCAGCACCCCGGCCGCGAATATGCCGCCCAACATCAACCCGCTTCGCAACTTCATCAATTATTCCTTGCGCATCAAAAAAGGCGGCGCCCGCCGCCGGATACTGGCCCGAACATTAGCCGGCCCGAACATTAGATAGCATAGTTTTTCGATTAGCCAGAGCCGCCTCTAGCCAGAGCCGCCGCCCAGCCAGTTCGCCGGATCGACCGGGCTGCCGTTCCGCCGGAGTTCCACATAGAGCGAGGGCTGCCGGGTCGGCGCGGCCGGGTCGTAGCCGGCCATCTGCCCGACCGGCTGGCCGCGGGAGACCG
>JAJYAF010000299.1 GCA_021779655.1 Pseudomonadota bacterium | reverse complement strand
GGACGATCCATTATGCGTGATACCGCGTCGCGCCCCGCTCTGGGGAAAGCGGAGCTGAGCGAATTGGAACGGCAGGCGGCGAACCTGCCCGAGGCGGTATTGCTGGACACGGCGGCACGGCATCTCGGCCAGCCGGGCGATACGCTGGCCAGCCGGCTGGACGAAGCGATCATGCTGATCGTGCCCAGCCTGGACCGCCGGCTCTGGGTGCTGGATAGCGTGGTTACGCTAGCCCCCCTGCTCGGCCTGTTTGGCACGATTATCGGTATGTTCCATGCGTTTCATGTGCTGGCGCAGCCTGGCCATGCCCCGGCGGAGGTTACCGCCGGCGTAGCGGACGCGCTGGTCGCCACCGCGTTCGGCATTTTCATTGCCATGCTCGGCTTGGTTGGATTCAACGCGCTTTCCAACCAGGTGCGGTTGATCGTGCATCAGCTGGAATCGATGAAAATGATGATCGTCAATCGCACGGAAGGCATTCCCGCCGGAGCCGCCGCTGTGGAGCGGCTCTCCGCCTGAACTGGGTAGCAAGATGAAGCTTCGTTATTTCGAGCAACGGAAGGCACGGATCGAGATCATCCCGATGATCGACGTGATGCTGTTCCTGCTGGTGTTTTTCATTATCGTCACACTGCAAATGATCCCGGACGCGGGCGTCGCACTGCAGTTGCCGGTCTCCACCCAGACACAGGAATTGCCGCACCCCAAGATCACCGTGAATGTTCTGGCCGACGGCACGATCAAAGTGAAAGACCAGGCGCTGACCGCGGATCAGTTCACCGCCATGCTGCAAGCGGATGGCGCGCCGGACAAGACCGAACTGACCATCGCAACGGATAAGGACACCGCCTTCCAGCATTTCATGACCGTGATGGACGCGGCGCGCAAAGCAGGGGTGACGGATATCGGTGTCGCCGCGCAGCCCGTTGCGGCGCCCTGAGGCTGTTATGAGTTCATCGGAGCAATGGCTGGCGGCCGATCAGGAGAACGGATCGTTCGCTTGGGCCTTGCTGGCAGCATTCGCAATTGAATTTTGCGCGCTCGCGCTGCTTTTGCCGTTAATGACAAAGCCGCTTCCGCCGGCAAAAATCCAAGCGCCGGTGCGGCTGACGATCGAGGCGCCTCCCACGCCGAAGCCACCCGCGCCCAAACCTCAGCCGGCGCAGCCGAAGCCGCCCCCCAAGCCGATCGTGCCCCCGCCGCCCCAGCCGGCGATGAGCCCGCCTCTGCCGGTTCCGCCGCCGCCAATGCCCCGTCCGGCGCCACATCACGTGCGCCTCGTGCACCAGAAGCCGCCGCCCAAGATTGTTCCCATACAACCGCCCCAACCCCAGCTAGAGCCGGCACCGCAGCCGCCGGCGCCCGCACCGCCTTCGGCCGGCCAGGTCGATCTGTTCCGGGAAGCCGTGCGTGACGCGGTGCAGCGGGCGGCCGACGGGGTTTTTCCCGATGGGATGCAAGTTGGCGGCCAGGCCGAAATCACCATCACCTATCTCAACGGGAAGGCGCTCAGCGTCAGCCTGACACGCAGCAGCGGCTACCCAATGTTGGATGCCGCCGCTGTGAAGGCCGGTCGCATCGCGGCGTATCCGGCGCCGCCCCCGGCTTTTGCCGGCCGGGTGTTTCCGTGGACTGTCGTCGTAATCTTCCAGCCCGCCGCGCCGGCGACGGATGGGGACTGAAACGCGGTTCTGTCCCTATCGCCGCGTTGGCTTCCCATCAAGCAAGGCTGGGCCAACCCATCGAGTAATACCAATCCGCAAAAATGCGGATTGGTATGCGCGCGGGGTTGGCGGGGCGGCCGCGCGCGAAATCAAAGCCTTATACCAGCCCGCCACCTGTCTGATAGAGTCAATGAATTGGCGGGCTGGTATAAGGCTGCCCGGCGAAGGCGCGGCTTGACGAAGGGCCGGAGGAAACGCCCCTATCCCGGAAATTTCGGCCAGATATTCCGACCAGGCGATTGGACAATGCCATCCCAGGGGATCAGGTTTCCCTCGGCGACCCGATGATGGTTGCTTCATTCTCAAAGGAGGAAAATTTCCATGGCGAAAGTCCTGTGTGTGCTTTATCCAGACCCGGAAACCGGGTTTCCGCCCAAATACGCCCGTGATGATATTCCTGTAATTACCGGCTATGCCAATGGGCAGACCGCGCCGACCCCGAAGGGGCCTCTCGGTTTTCGGCCTGGCGAACTCGTCGGCTCCGTCTCGGGTGAGCTTGGGCTACGTCCCTATTTGGAGAAGCTCGGTCACGAACTGATCGTGACCAGCGACAAGGACGGCGCCAATTCCGAGTTTGACAGGCATCTCGCCGATGCCGAGATCGTCATCTCCCAGCCTTTCTGGCCGGCCTACCTGACCAAGGAACGCATTGCCCGGGCCAGGAAGCTGAAGCTGGCCCTGACGGCGGGCATCGGCTCTGATCATGTCGATCTGGACGCGGCCGCCCGCGCCCATATCACCGTGGCCGAGGTCACGGGCTCGAACAGCATCAGCGTCGCCGAGCATGTGGTCATGATGGTGCTGTCGCTGGTCCGGAACTACCTGCCCTCGCACGAAATCTCCGCCAAGGGCGGCTGGAATATCGCGGATTGCGTCACCCGCAGCTACGACGTTGAAGGCATGAATTTCGGCACGATCGCCGCCGGCCGCATTGGCCTCGCCGTGCTGCGCCGGCTGAAACCCTTTGGCCTGAACCTGCATTACACGGATCCGCGCCGGCTAAGCCCGGAAATCGAGGAGGAGCTGGGGCTGACCTTCCATCCGGAAGCGGAATCACTCGTCAGGGCGATGGACATCGTCAACCTTCAGATGCCGCTCTATCCCTCGACCGAGCATTTCTTCACTGACCGGATGTTCTCGCTGATGAAGCGCGGCAGCTACCTGGTCAACACGGCGCGCGGGAAGCTGGTCGAGCGCGATGCCGTGGTGCGTGCCCTGGAATCCGGCCAACTCGCGGGCTATGCCGGCGATGTCTGGTTCCCGCAGCCGGCGCCCAAGGACCATCCCTGGCGGACGATGCCTTTCAACGGCATGACCCCCCACATCTCAGGCACATCGCTTTCGGCCCAGGCGCGCTATGCCGCCGGCACGTTGGAGATTCTGGAGAGCTATTTCGACGGCTCGCCTATTCGCGAGGAATATTTGATCGTTGACGGCGGAACGCTCGCCGGCACCGGAGCCAAATCCTACAAGCTGACCTGACGGGCAAGCCGCCTGGTCCGCCCCAGGGCCAGGCGGCCATTCCTTCGGGAAAGATGTCATCGTCGGTGCCGCCTTCCTCCTCGACACGCCGCGGGCGGTTGAGGACCAGATAATCTCGATGAAAGATTCCCTCCACGGCGGTGCAAAACCCCGGATGGTATTGGTTGGCGTACGCAGCGGGTTCGCTGTGCCCATCCACCGAATTTCAGGGAAGCTTTTCCGACATGTTCATGCACAACAAGCGCCTGATGTACACGGTCCGCGTGGCGGAGCCCAACCCGCGCCTTGCCAACCTGATTCTGGAGCAGTTCGGCGGCCCCGATGGCGAACTCGCGGCGGCGATGCGTTATTTCACGCAAGGACTGGGCGAGAGCGACCCCGGCAGGAAGGACATGCTGCTGGACATCGCAACGGAGGAAATCAGCCATCTGGAGGTCGTGGGCAGTATCGTTACGATGCTGAACAAAGGCGTGAAGGCCGCCATGGCCGAAGGAGCGGAGACAGGCGAGTTGCTGGCCGCGCTTGGCGGCGGCTCGGATAGCCATACCACCGCGCTGCTCTATGGGGGCGGCGTTGCGCTGACCAATTCGGCCGGCGTGCCATGGACCGCCGCCTATGTGGATTCCCGTGCCGAGCCCGCCGCCGATCTGCGCTCCAACATCGCCGCGGAGGCGCGCGCCAAGATCATCTATGAACGCCTGATCAATATCGCCGACGATCCGGGCGTGAAGGATGCGCTGACCTTCCTGATGACCCGGGAGATCGCGCATCAGAAATCGTTCGAAAAAGCG
>JAJYAF010000298.1 GCA_021779655.1 Pseudomonadota bacterium | reverse complement strand
CGCAAGTAGCGTCAGGTTGCCAGCGCGCGCGACGGCAGGACCGCCGGTGACTGGTGAGTCGACACAGGCGATCCCGCGGGCGGCCAGAAGCGCTGCGATACGTTCGATGGACTCCCGGCCGACCGTTGACATTTCCGCATACACCCGCACGGCGGATCCGCCTGCGACCTCGGAAGCGACGGCTTCGCTCACATGCGGGTTCGGCAGGCTGGCGAAGATGATTTCGGCATTGTTCGCCACCAATCCGGGCGAGGCGCAGGCGGTCGCACCTTGTTTGACAAATGGCTCCATCGCCTCCTGCCGGGTGTCGAAGACAAAAAGCTTGATGTCGGGTGCCAGCAGGCGCTCGGCCATGGAGGCACCCATATGCCCGAGGCCGAGAAAGCCAATCGAAATTGGATATGTCATGATATTCTCCCTGTCAGGATTTCGTGTTTGCCACGATCCACGTCGCATAAGCCTGCATGAAAGCCTGTAGGAACTTACGTGTTCCGTCGCTGGCGAGCTGGCCGTTCGCGTCGAACAGTTTTTCCGCGCCGCCGAGATAGGCTTCCGGCTGCGCCATCGTGGGAACATTCAGAAAAACCAGTGATTGCCTCAGATGGTGGTTGGCGCCGAATCCGCCTATGGCGCCCGGCGAAGCGCTCACAACCGCGCCCGGCTTGCCGTTCCATGCACTTTTGCCATAAGGCCGCGAGCCGACGTCCAAGGCATTCTTCAGTGCGGCGGGCACCGAGCGATTATGTTCTGGTGTGACGAAGAGAACGGCATCAGCCACGCTGATCCGCTCCCGGAAGGCCGTCCATTCGGCCGGCGGATTGTCATCGCCATCCTGGTTGTAGAGCGGCAACTGTCCTATCTCGACAGCGCTGAGCTTCAGCCCCTCGGGCGCCAACTCCGCGAGGGCGTTGGCCACCTTTCGGTTGATCGAATCCTGCCTCAAGCTGCCGACGATCACGGCGACGTCGCGAATTTTTTCCATGTGCGTCCTCCTGTGCACCTGCCCGCTCACATCCTCCCCAGCCACCGGCCTTGGTTCAGGCATTCTTCTGATACTGAATCGGTGTCACGCCCGCGACTTTTCGGAATGTGCGGCAGAAGTGACTCTGATCCGAGAAGCCACAATCCAATGCCACGGCCTTGAGCGCCGTGTCGCCTTGGCGGAGAATTTCCTGCGCCTTGGCAACACGCTTGCGGATCACGTAGGCGTAAGGCGCAAGCCCGAACTCGGATTTGAACTGGCGGGAGAAGTGGAACGGGCTGAGCCCAACTGACCCAGCGAGATCGTCGAGGCTGATATCTTCTGTCAGACGCGCCTCGATGAGATCGATAATCCTGCGCCGCTGCGTCTGGCTGAAGGCGGACCCGGCCTCGCCGGGCATTTGGATTTTCGCATAATACCGCAGCAGATGAACCGCGAGCTGGCTGCGCAGCGCGTCGATCATCAAGCGCTGGCCGATTTCGCCACTTTTCAGTTCGTTCTCCAGCATCTGAAAGTAATGCAGGATCACCGGGTCCACCGCGGCGACCCGGTCGTCGATCTCCACGGACTGCGGATCCCGGCCGAACACCGTCGATGCGGTGGACTGGATGCTTTCGTGACCGAGGTAGATATGCCGCACCTCGATCGGTTGCTCCCAACTCCAGGTGGATTGCGCGGCGCGGGTCAGCAGCGAAATCGTGCCCTTGCCGACCTTGGCGCTTTGCCACGGGCCGCCGCTGGACCGGCGCATGGTGGCTGGCGCCCCATCGTAAGCAACGATCATGTAGTCGCGCATCGGCGGGATGGCGGCCTCCTGGCTATCATAGCTGTAGCCTTTCAGGGTGATGCCTTTCCACGCCCGCTCGGAACTGTCCAGCGTCACGATGCCGGGAATCCACTCGGGTATCTTGTCAGGAGATACGAGAGTCTTTTTTTCCATCTGACCTTTCCTCGTCTCGATCGGCCCCCAAAGCTTCTTTTCGTCTCAATGGCCTTGCCGCACGACGCCCGCGCCGGTCAGCTCATCGATCTGGCCGTCCGCAAAGCCGGCCTCGCGCAGCACAAGCCGACTGTGCTCGGCAAAGCGTGGCGGGGCGATTTTTACCTCACCGGGTGTGCGCGACAGGCGCGCCGGTACCCCAGTGCCCCGGTAGCCATCCACCGACACTACCATGCCGCGATGGTGCGTGTGGGGGTGATGCAGCGCCTCGCTCACGTTGCGCACCACGCCGGCGGGCACACCGGCCCGCAACAGCTCCGGTTCCAGCGCATGCGCATCACACGCGGCCAAGCGCTCGGCCAAAATCCGCGTGATCTCGGCACGATGGGCGAGCCGCGCGGCATTGTCGGCAAAGCGCGCGTCGCCGGGAACATCGGCAAGGTCCAGCACCTCGCACAGCTTGGCGAACTGACCGTTATTGCCCACTGCCAGATAAAGCTTGCCGGTGCGCGTCTCGAACATGTCGTAGGGCACGATGTTCGGATGGCCGTTGCCGGTCGCCACCGGCACCTTGCCCGACATCAACGCGTTCGCGGCCTGCGGATGCATCATGCTGATCGCGCAGTCGTACAGCGGCACCTCGATGGCCTGCCCAAGACCCGAGGCGAACCTTTCGATCAGAGCCGCAAGAATCGCGTTGCAGGCGATCAGTCCGGTGCCGATATCGACGATGGGCGTGCCCATGCGGGTGGGACCATTGGCCGGGGTGCCGTTGATGCTCATCAGCCCGGTCATCGCCTGCACCACGGCATCGTAGCCGGGAAAGCCGCCCAGCGGGCCATCGGCGCCAAAGCCGGTGACATGGCACAGGATCAGGCGTGGGAAACGCTGCTTCAGAACCGCGTCGTAACCGAGGCCCCATTTCTCCAAGGCGCCGGGCCGGAAGTTGTGCACCAGCACATCGGCCCGCTCCAACAGCCGCAGAATCACATCCCGCCCAGCCGGCTTCCCGATGTCGATGGCAATCGCGCGCTTGTTGCGGTTTGTGCCAGAGAAATAGGCGCTGAGTCCGTCCTTGAACGGCGGCCCCCAGCCGCGCGTCTCGTCGCCCTGCGGTGGTTCAACCTTGATGATGTCGGCGCCGTGGTCAGCCAGGGTCTGCGTGCAATACGGCCCGCCCAGAACCCGGCTGAGGTCCAGCACACGGATGCCGGCCAGCGCGCCGGCCATCACAGCACCTCGTGGTACAGGCGGGCCACGTCGGCGGCATCCATGTCGCGCGGATTGGTGGCCAAAAGCCGCGCGATGCCGCTGACCACCTCGTTCGCCATGCCGGGAATGTCAGCCTCGGTCACGCCCACCTCGGACAGGCGGGTTTTCAGGCCGCTGGCTTTCAGATTGCGTTCCATTTCTTCGATCAGGGCCAGTGCGGCCGCCTCGCCCGAATTGAAGTCGCGGCCCGGCAACAGCAGTCGTGACAGCCGAGCATATTCGGCCTCAGCCGCAGGCAGGTTGAATCGCAGCACCGGGCCGGCCACGAGCGCGTTGGCATGGCCGTGCGGGACATGAAACCCGGTGCCGAGTGGATAGGACAGCGCGTGGATTGCGCCGACGCTCGCGTTGATGAAGGCCATGCCGGCCAGCGTGGCGCCCAGCAGCATCGCCTCGCGCGCCGCGAGATCGCTGGGCGTCCGCATCACGATGGGCAGATTCTGGCCAAGCAGCACCAGCGCCTTGTCGGCCAGCCCGTCCGAGACCGGGTTCTTTCGGGTGCGGCTGGTCGCTGCCTCGATGGCGTGGACCATGGCGTCCAGCGCCGTGGCCGCGGTGATGTGCCGCGGCATACCCAGCGTCAGTTTCGCGTCGAGCAGCGCAATGTCGGGCAGCAGTCGCGGCGCGTAGACGGCCTTCTTCTCATGGCTGTCGGAGGTCAGCACCGAGACCCAGGTGACTTCCGATCCGGTTCCGGCGGTGGTCGGCACCTGGATCAGCGGCAACCGGTTGCCAAGCACCCGGTCCACACCGATCATGTCCGCGACCGGCTGGCCGGTAGCTGCCGCCGCGGCGACGACTTTGGCC
>JAJYAF010000297.1 GCA_021779655.1 Pseudomonadota bacterium | reverse complement strand
CCTTCGGCAAGGGCTCGGTGCAGACCATCATCCCCATCGATAACCAGGGCGCGCTGCGCCTGACCACCGCGCTGTATTTCACGCCCTCCGGGCGCTCTATCCAGGATTACGGGGTGACGCCCGACATCACCGTGGCCGACAGCGCCACGCCGGAGGACAGCTTCTCCCAGCTGCGGGAGACGGATCTGCTTCACAGCTTCACCAACCCCACCCAGCAGAGCGCGCCGCCGCTGCCGCCCGCCCCGCCGCTGCCGCCGGTGGCGGCGAGCATCCCCGCCAAGCCGCCCCAGGGCTGGCCCGCCTTCGACCCCACCAACCCCGCCACGGACTTCCAATTGCAGATGGCGCTCAAGCTCGTCGCGGATATGAAGCCGGTCACCGCGGTGGCGGCCCATTGAGCCAGGCGGCGGATTACACCGCCCTGCCCTACCGTCTGAATGTCGGGGCGGTGCTGTTCTCGCCGGAGGGGCGGGTTTTCGTGGGCCGCCGCAAGGGGTTTCCAGATGCCTGGCAATTGCCGCAGGGCGGGGTGGATGAGGGCGAGGATTTGCGCGCCGCCGTGCTGCGGGAATTAAAAGAGGAGATCGGCACGGACAAGGCCGAGATCATCGCCGAGCATCCGGACTGGCTGTCATACGATCTGCCGCCGGAACTCCTGGGCGTGGCCTGGCGGGGGCAATATCGTGGCCAGAAACAGAAATGGTATGCGCTGCGCTTTACCGGCGCGGATGCGGATATCGATCTCGAGGCCGACGGCCACCCGGAATTCGACGCCTGGCGCTGGGTGGAGCTGGCCGAGCTGCCCGCCCTCGCCGTGCCCTTCAAACGGGATATTTACGAAAGGCTGGCGCGGGATTTCGCCTCCTACGCCCGGCCGGCAATCATTACTCCCTAAACCCGCGCATCCGGCACGGCCAGGCTGGCGAGCAGCGCCTCCAGCGCCCGGAAGCCGACCGGTTTCACCAGATGATGATCGAACCCCGCCTCGGCGGCGCTGGCCTTGTCCTTCTCCTGGCCCCATCCGGTCTGGGCGATGATCGGCACCGAGCCAAGCCGCTCATCGCGCCGCAGCATGCGGCAGACCTCGTAGCCGTTCATGCCCGGCATGCCGATATCCAGCAAAATCGCGTCCGGCTGGTAGGCGCGCGCGGCGTCCAGCGCCTCGCGCCCGTCATGCAGCAGGCGGTAATCGTGCCCCATCTCCTCCAGCATCCAGCCGATGGTCTGGGCGACATCCTGGGAATCGTCGATCACCAGCACCCGCAGGGGCGCGGCGGCGGGAGCCTCGCTCGCGGCGGGCGGCTGGGCGGGCAACGTGGCGGGCGGCTGGGCGAGCGGCATCCGTACGGTGAACACGCTTCCCTCGCCCACGCCGTCGCTCTTCACCATGACGCTGCCGCCATGCAAGGCCATCAGCCGGCGCACCAGGGCGAGACCGATGCCCAGCCCGCCCCCCGCGCGGCCGCCCTGCTGGTCCAGCTGGGAAAAGAGATCGAACACATCTCCCAGCCGGTGTGCCGGAATGCCGATGCCGTTATCCGCGACGCTGATCACCGCCTCGCCCCCCTCGCCCCGCGCCGCCAGGTGGATGCACCCGCCCTCCGGCGTGTATTTGGCGGCGTTATTGAGAAGATTGCCGATAACCTGGGCGAGCCGCGTCAAATCGGCTTCCACCCATAAAATTTCGTCGGGCAATTCGACGCTGAGGCAGTGACCGCTGGCCTCGACCATCGGGCGGCTCGTCTCCAGCGCCGCGCCGATGGCCTCCTGCACCGGCATCCTCTCCTTGCGCAGGAGAATCTTGCCCTGGCTGATGCGCGAAACATCGAGAAGATCATCGATCAACCGGACGAGATGGGCGAGCTGGCGGTCCATGATGGCCAGCACCTCGCCCGCTTTTGCCTCATCCGGCGCGTGGAGAAGCACGTCGAGCCCATGGCGCAAGGGCGCCAGCGGGTTGCGCAACTCATGCGCCAGGGTGGCGAGAAACTCGTCCTTGCGCAAATCCGCCCGCCGCAGCGCCTCGGCCTGCGCCTCCAGCGCGTCCCGCTGCGCGGCGATCTGCTGGCGCTGCCGGTAAAGCTCGAAGAAGACATCCGCCTTGCTGCGCAGGATGTCGGCCTCGATCGGCTTGTAGATGAAATCCACCGCCCCCGCCTCATAGCCGCGGAAACGGCGTTGGGTGTCGGCGGTGCCGGCGGTGACGAAGATGAGAGGAATGCGGCGCGTGCGCTCATTGCCGCGCATCAGCTCCGCCAGATCGAACCCGTTCAGCCCCGGCATCTGCACGCCGACGATGGCAAGCGCGACATCGCGCCGCAGGAGAATTTCCAGCGCCTCGTCGCCGGAGCGCGCCTTGAGGCAGACCAGCCCGTCCCGGCGCAGCAAGGCTTCGAGGGAGAGGAGATTTTCCTCCAGATCGTCCACCAAGAGAAAATGAACCGGGTCCATGGCCAACTCCATCATAGCGCCTGGAGAAACGCAGCGATACCGGCGACGGGCAGGATATGGGCCTGGGGGCAGGCCGCCAGCGCCGCGAGCGGCATGTCCGGCGCCTGCGCCTCGTCCGGGCGCTGGATCATGGTGACGCCTCCCGCCGCCGCCACGGCTTTGAGGCCCCGCGCGCCATCCTCATTGGCGCCCGAGAGGATGATGCCGGCGAGCGCCGGGCCATAGGCATCCGCCGCGCTCTCGAACAGCACATCGATGGCGGGGCGGGAATAGAGCACCGGCTCATCGCTGGAGAGGGCGATGGAACGGCCCGTCTCGATCAGCAAATGATAATTGGGCGGCGCGAAATACACCGTGCCGGCGCGAATGGGCTCCTTATCCTCCGCCTCGCGCACCGGCACGCGGCATTTGGCCTGGAAAATCTCGGCGAACAGGCTTTTGCGGTCGGGAGGCAGATGCACGACCACGAAAACCGGCAGGCGGAAATTCTGCGGCAGCGCGGGCAGCAGGGCGGAGAGTGCCTCCATGGCCCCGGCGGAGGCGCCGATCACCACCGCCTCAAGGGGCACGGCGCTCATTCCGCCCGCCTCTGATAGATTTTTTCCTCGCGGACGAAATCGGAAAACGCGCCGGCATGACGGGAAAAGCGCAAATTTTCCTTGGCGCCCAGGCCAAGAAATCCCTTCCGCGCGAGCGAGTCCTTAAACAGCCCCACCGCGCGGTCCTGCAATTCGCGATCGAAATAAATCAGGACGTTGCGGCAGGAGATCATATGCATCTCCGCGAAAACCGCGTCCGTCACCAGGCTGTGATCGGCGAAGACGACGCGCTCACGCAGGGATTTATCGAAGGAGGCCCGGCCATAGGCGGCGCTGTAATAATCGGAGAGCGAGGATTTGCCGCCGGATTTGCGGTGATTTTCCGTGAAGAGCTGCATCCGCTCCAGGCTGAACACGCCGGCCTGGGCGCGGGCCAGCGCCTCCTGGTTGATATCGGTGGCATAGAACAAGGTCCGCTCCTCCAGCCCCTCCTCGCGAAAGAGGATGACGAAGGAATATAATTCCTCGCCGTCGCTGCAACCGGCGATCCATAATTTCAGCGAGGGATAGGTGCGCAGATGCGGCACCACCGTCTCCCGGATCGCCTTGAAATAAGACGGGTCGCGGAACATCTCGCTGACCTGGACCGTCAGGTAGCCGAGCAGGACGGGAAGCATGTCCGGCTCATGCAGCAGGCCCTCCTGCAGGGCGGAGATGGTTTTGAAGCCAAGCTGGTCGCGGGCGAGGCGCAACCGGCGTTTGAGCGAGGCCGGGGCGTAATGGCGGAAATCATAATGATAGCGCAAATAGAGCGCCTCCAGCAGCAGCCGGATTTCGATATCCTCCAGCGCGGCCGCGCCGAGCTCGCTCATCGCGGCATCCAGACCCGCACGAGGGAGAGCAGTTTTTCGACATCCAGCGGCTTCGCCATGTAATCATTGGCTCCCGCCTCGATGCAACGCTGCTGGTCATCGGGCATCGCCTTCGCGGTGAGGGCGATGATGGGCAGTT
>JAJYAF010000296.1 GCA_021779655.1 Pseudomonadota bacterium | reverse complement strand
CGGCCGCGCGCGAAATCAAGGCCTTATGCCAGCCCGCCACCTGTCCGGAAAAGTCAATCAATTGGCGGGCTGGTATAAGGCGGTTTCATCCTGATACGGTCAGGCTGGAACCGCTCCAATGGGCACCAGCTCTATTCTGGACGAGGCGAGGCGAGGCGCGACAAGCACGCCTGGTTCGAGGGACCGACCGGGGTAGAGGAAGAAATTACGCTCGAACGTGCAGGGCGCGCCGCAGCCTCTCGCGGAAGCCGCCCCAGCGCGAGAGCGTAGGTTCGATAAGGTATTCAATCCAAAACGCGTCTTTTCCGTCCCAAAAATGAACACCCCCGCATTCCGGGCAGCGGGCGCGCTTGATCGCCTTCAAGCCGTCGATCGCGCTACCGGGAGGCGCCCGGTAGCCGGTGCGGACCGGAACATTCATGACCGGGCAGGTGATCATGATGTGGTTAGACATGACATGGCTCCTATCCCGCACCCCCTTACGTGCGCTAAACGCGTAACCCCCTCAAATTCCTGATTGGATGTCCTCGCGTTTTGTCAAAGGTAAACCAATGTTACCAAAATGTAAAGAGCGGATCAGCGGGGAGGCTTCGGGACGGAACCCAGCCGCGGTCGCGCGGCGCAAATGGCGATGATCGAGATGATGCTCGCGAAAATGAGGTAACGCCCGGGGCTGCGGGGATCGCCGGTTCTTGCCACCAGCCAGGTGTTTATCAAAGGCGCCGAGCCGCCGAATATGGCGATGCCGAGCGCATAGCCGATCGAAAGTCCCACGCCGCGGCGCCTAAGGGCGAAGACCATGCCCATGAAACCGGAAAGTGGCGCGTTATAAGGCATCCCGATGAGCATGAAGCCGATGGGCAGCAGGAAAAGCATGATCGCGCTTGGCCATAAACCAAGCAGGATGAAAGCCGGATAGCCGGCGGCCAGCATGGCTAGGCAGGAGAACAGCATCATGGTCGGCCGGTGGGAATGGTCGAACCGGCGGGCGACCATGAGGCGCCAAGGCGTCATGGCCAGCGTGACGACGAAATTCAGGAATACCGCGCCATATGCTTTTCCGGCCGGCATATGCAGCACATTCGTCGCGTAGGTCGGCAAGTAGATGACAAGATAGGTCTGTGCCGTGCCGATGGCGACCATGCCGGCCGCGATCAGGATACCGCTCAGGGTGGGATGCTGTTTGGGTGCATGCTGTTTAGAGGGGGGCGGCTGTTTCCGCTGCGCGAGGAATTCGGGCGCTTCCAGCAAGCCGCGCCGCAGCAGCACCGCCACCGGCCCCCCCAATGCGCCGATGGCGAAGGCGATGCGGAATGGCGGGACGGGAAGCTGTGCCGCGACATGGCTGCTCAATGCCCAGGCGATGCCGGAGGCGAACAGGCCGGCGAAGTTCTGGCTCGTCCCCTGCCAGCTCGCGGCGTGGGTTTCGCTGCCGCTCGAATGTTCGATCATCAATGCCGTGGCGCTGCCGAACTCGCCGCCCAGCGCGAAACCCTGGATGAGCCGGGCCACCAGGATTCCGATAGGCGCGGCAAGCCCCATGGTCGCGTAGGACGGCATCAGCGCGATCATGGCACTACCGAGAGTCATCAGCGCGACACACAGGATCATCGCGGCAACGCGGCCTTGCCGGTCGGCGAATACGCCGAGCACCAGCGCTCCCACCGGGCGGGCGAAGAAGGAAACGCCGAAGGCGCCAAAAGTGTACAGCAGCCGTATTGTCGGGTCCTTGCCGGGAAAAAAACTCCCCGCGAGAGCGGATGCAAAGAAGCCGTAGACGATAAAATCGTAAAATTCCAACGCATTACCGATAGCCGCGGCGGCGATCATCCGCCCACGCGTGGGCGCGAGCATACCCTCCGCCAAGGCGGCGGCCCGATCCGGCATCAGCCGGCCGCCCGGCCAGGCGACGCTCGGTTGGTCCGGGGGAGCGGGCGGGAGATGCGCATCCGCGAATTCGGGCAGAGACCGGGGCCAAGGTCAAGCGGGGAGATTTCAACCACGCTCGACGCCATGGCAGAGAAACGGCGGGTTGATAAAGCCCGGCTTGCCGTAGGTGAGCGTTTCGCCCTCGAAAGTCCGGGTGCTGCCACCGGCCGCTTCCAGCACCGCCTGCGGCGCGGCGGTGTCCCATTCCATGGTGGGGCCAAGACGCGGATAGAAATCCGCGGCACCTTCGGCAATTCGGCAGAATTTCTGTGCCGAGCCGATATTGGTCAGGCTGGCGACCGGGTAGGTCGCCAGCAATTCGGCAAGCTTCGGATCGTTCCGGTAGTGGCGGGAAGCCATGACCCGAAGACCGCCCGGCGGCGGCAGGCAAGCACGGACGGGATGTTTTCGCCCATGAACCCGCTTCCAGGCGCCAACGCCAACGATACCCGAAAAAATTTCCCCACTCGCCGGGCAGGCTACCGCGCCCAGCACCGCCCTGCCCTGCCGCACCAGCCCGATATTCACGGTAAAATCATCCCCGCCCTCGGCAAATCCTCTCGTGCCGTCCAACGGATCGACCAGCCAATATTCATCACCCGGCCGCGTGATCCTACCGGCCGCGATTTCTTCTTCGGCGATTACCGGCAGCCGCGGCATGGCGGCGCGCAACGCCTCCACGATAAGCCGCTCTGCCGACATATCCGCAAGCGTCACCGGCGTTTCATCCGGCTTGCGCCCGACCGTGAACCCGGCGTCCCGGATTCGCAGGATTTCCTGGGCGGCTTCGCCGGCAAGCCCGCCGGCGAGTTCGACTAAGGCCGTGTCGTCCATGATTCCAGCCTGTTAAGCGGGTTTATGCCCCTCGCCAAGAGCGCGCGCGCTGGTATGGTAACCAAACGGAAACATAGGAGAGAGGAATGCTGGAAATCGCATTTGCCAAGGCGGCCATGCCCAAAAGCGGCGTGGTGGTGGTGCCGCTGGCGGAAGATGCGCGCCTGGCGGGGCTGTCGGCGAGCCTGGATAAAATGCTGGAGAACCGCATTGCCCAGGCGCTAAAGGCGGCTTCATTCAAGGCCAGGAAGGGCCAAAGCATGACTCTTCCCGCGCCTGGCGGCGGGCTGAAGGCGGTTGTCGTGCTGGGGCTTGGCAAACAGGCGGAAATGGATGCCAAGGTTGCCGAAGAATGCGGCGGCGCCCTGCAGGTGGCGGTTGCAAAGGAGGAAGAGGCCGCCATTCTTGCCGATGGCCTGGCGCCGGAACTTGCCGCGCATTTCGTTTTTGGAGCGCGGCTGCGCGCCTACCGGTTCGACAAATACCGCACGACCCAAAAAGAAGATGAAAAACCAAAGCTCGCCACGCTGAAACTGCTGGTGGCCGACCCGGCGAAGGCCAATGCCGCATGGCAGCCGCTCGCAGCCCTTGCGGAAGGCGTGGAGCTGGCCCGGAACCTGGTGACGGAGCCGGCCAATATCCTCTACCCCGAGGAATTCGCCAACCGCGCCCTGGCGCTGCGCAAGTTCGGTGTCCGGGTCGAGATCTTCACCCGGAAAGAGCTGGAGAAACTCGGCTTCGGCTCGATGCTGAGCGTATCTCAGGGCAGCGCGCGGGAGGCCTGCTTGGTGGTGATGGAATGGCTTGGCGCCTCCACCAAGGACAGCGGAGCAACCAAACAGGCGCGGAAAGAGCGCAAGCCGAAGGAGCCGATCGTCTTTATCGGCAAGGGCGTCACCTTCGATACCGGCGGCATCTCGCTGAAGCCCGCGTCCGGCATGGAGGACATGAAATGGGACATGGCGGGCGCCGGAACGGTAACCGGGTTGATGGCCGCGCTCGCCGGCCGGCGGGCGAAGCTGGACGCGGTGGGGCTGATCGGGCTGGTCGAGAACATGCCGTCCGGCAGCGCGACGCGCCCGGGTGACGTAGTGAAATCCTATTCCGGCCAAACCATCGAGATCATCAACACCGACGCGGAAGGCCGGCTGGTTCTGGCGGACGTGCTGTACTACGCGCAGGAACGGTTTGCCCCGAGATACATGGTCGACCTCGCAACCCTCACCGGCGCCATCATCGTCAGCCTCGGCCAT
>JAJYAF010000295.1 GCA_021779655.1 Pseudomonadota bacterium | reverse complement strand
GCGAGCTTCCACCACAGGCCGCGGGCGTCGGCCCATTTTGTTCAAGGCCCAATCGAATTGCGGCGTGTTGATCGCCGGCAGATGCACCATGCAAAGCCTGATCCCGCTGCGGTCGTGGATCAGCTCGCTGCGCAGGCTGTCGGTGAACCCGCGGATCGCCGATTTGGCGCCACAATAGGCCGATTGCAGCGGCACGGAGCGGTATGCGAGGGCGGAGCCGACATTGATGATGACTCCCTTTCCGCGGCGGTTCATCATCCGCATGGCGGCCTTGCAGCCATGGATCGTGCCGAGATAGGTGACTTCCGTGGCGCGCCGGTATTCGTCAGCGGTAACGTCGCCGACAGGCGCGAAGATCGTGGCCATTGCATTATTGACCCAGATATCAATCGGCCCGAGTCCGGCTTCGATCTGATCCGCCGCCGCCGCGACGGCATCGGCGTCGGCGACATCGGCGGTCTGCACCAGGCTGCGGACGCCCAGTGCGCCAAGCGCCTCGGCCGCCGCTTCCAGCCTCGCGCGGTCGCGCCCGATCAGTCCGACATCGCAGCCTGCTCGCGCAAAGGCTTCGGCCGTGGCGCGGCCCACGCCAGCTCCTGCACCGGTGACGACCACAATTTTCCGCATCTGTTTCACTCCTTGCATTTTGCAGCATTTGGGGAATGAAGCCGGAAATTTTACACCTCGCACACGTAGGATGGCTAAACCTTCATTTCGGCAAGTTCGATTTGGTTATCTTTGTTGTTACAAGCTTCTACACCGTATCCTTGGTCACCCGCGCCGGCAGCACAATGAACTTCTGGCCGGTAATACCGATCCGCGGTTTCGCGGACTGGTATTAAAACGTCAGCCTCGCCGTAAGTATCCAGGCATGCTGGTAAGCCGGCGTGAGCGGGCTGAGCGTGCGGGCCGGCGCGACGGCGAATTGATACCCGGCACCGACAACGACCTTCACGTTTCGGGTGATGGGAAACCGGCCCACGGTCATGCCGGAGGTCAGGAATATCTGGGTCTTTCCAGCACGCAACCCGTCGTTCCAATGGGTCATATTCATTTCGAATTCCGGCCAGAACCACTTCGCCACGCAATATTGCAGAGCAATGTTGACAACCTCGGAAGTGCCGATGGTGTTTTCATGAGCCAGCGGAACGGGGATGCCAAACGTCGCCTGAACGTCGAAATTCCCAAATCCCTTGCCCGCCGCCAGGGTTGGGGTCAGTATCCAGGCATGCGTGGTGTAGTATCGCGAGCCGGAGGGCGCCTGGACGCCGAAAAAACCCGTTACGATATAGTTTCCACCGGCCTTGTTCGCGCTGAGGAAGCGCTGCTTGATCAGCAGGAAGGGCCAATCGCCGAATCCGTTGGCGCGTGATTTACCAAACCGCCGTTCATAGGGGGGCAAAGTAATCTGGATATCGCTTGAGGTTGTCGGAATGAACTCCACACCCTTGCCCGCCCCGTAATTATCGAGACTTCCGCCGTTTCCCAATGTCTCGAAATACTGGTCGTAGCGAAGCTCCTGCTTCAAACGCGGCGTTGTGGTGACGAGCAGGGTCATCCAGTTGGGTTGAGTGGCCTGCGCCTCGTCCACCCTCTCGCTCCAATCGCTGATCCAGTTCGCCAGCGCGGAATCGCTCTGGGGCGCGGAATCGGCGAAGGCGGTTGCGGCGTGGCCGGCCAGCATCGCCGGGAAGACCATCACGCGGACGAGAGCGCTCAATGCGGCGCGCGGGCGGTCGGCCCTACGGCGGACAGGTCTTGGATCGGGCGGGAAAAAGCCCAAAAGCCCGCTCGATCCGGCGAACGCGAAATTACCCGGCACGGCCATGTCTCATTCCTTGCAATCGGTATCGGAAGTTACGAGCTTAAAAAATAGCCGGGCAATGCCAAGGGCCGACGGCCCATCGGGCGTCGCGAAAGCGTTCTTTCGTTAAAAATAACGTCCCGGCGCCGGGCCGTCCTACCGTTTGGCGGGGTTGGGCGAGAGCAGCGGCTCCTTGTTCGGCTTGTCCCGCCATTCCTCGGCATCCGCGGGCGGCGTGCCCTTGCGCGTGATGTTCGGCCAGGAATGGGAAAAATCGCGGTTGCGCTCGATCCAGGCGGTGGCCCGGTCGTCGCTGTCCGGCACAATGGCCTCAACCGGGCATTCGGGTTCACACACGCCGCAATCGATGCACTCGTCGGGGTGGATCACCAGGAAGTTCTCGCCCTCGTAGAAACAATCCACCGGGCAGACCTCCACACAATCCATGAACTTGCACTTGATGCAGCTTTCGGTGACCACATAGGTCATCTACCCACTCCTGAAGGACAGATTTCTTCGCCGCGCGGTATGCGCGACAATGCCGCGCGGCGCAAGTTCAGGCGCGTTTCAAACAATCTCCTCACGCAATCTCCTCATAAAGCAGCCTTGCCTCCGAGGCGGGACCCCGGCGGGGCGCCAGCGCCAGCACTTTCGCCACCACGACCCCCCGGGCAAGGCCGAGCGTGAGGACATCGCCGGGCCGCAGCCGGGCGTGGGGTTTTTCCGTGACCTGCCGGTTGATACGCACCCCGCCCCGGGCGATGATCTCGGCAGCCATCGCCCGGGACTTGCAGAACCGGGCGATGAACAGAAACTTGTCCAGCCGCTGCCAGGCCTTGTCTTCCGCTTTTTCATCTTCCGCCGCAGCCATTTCAGCCGGCGCGGCGCGCGGGTGCCTGCCGCAGGGCGGCAAGGGCGCCAAAGGGGCTGTCCGGCTCGGGCGGCCGGGGCGGCGGCACCGGCCTGCCGGCTTTCAGCCCCTTGCGGCGGGCCAGCATCGGCGGCGCCGGCGGACCGTAGGCGCCGGGCGGCAGGGTGATGGCCGGAATGATCCGCAGGCCGAGACGGTTCAGCACCACCGGCAGATGTTCGGGCTTGAGCGACATGCGCGCGCTTAAGCCCTCGGGGAGCGGAACCGGATGCCGGCGGATCAACCGGTTCAACGCGCGTGCCATGCGCTCGGCGATGTCGAGCCGCAGCATCACCGGCCCGGCCCGCACCCAGCCCAGGGCGAGCGCGACATCCGGATCGAACCCTTCCGGCGCCGGCGCGGCGATCCGCCCCGGAGCGGGCAAAACCGGCGTCGGCCGGGCATGCCACACCGCCCATAGCATCACCCGCAGCGCAGCCGGGCCGGGCTTGAGAAGGGCCGGCAGAAACAGCGCGAATTGCCCGGCCTCGATGCCAAGGCGCCGCAACGGCCGGTGCAGCTCCGGCTCGGCCGCGCCGCCGGGCAGCACGCCGCCTGCCTCGCCCAGGCGGTGCAGCAGGCCGCGCGATTCCGGCGGCGGCGCGGCAATCGCGCGCAGCAGCGGTCCCAGCGCATCCTGGATCGTCGCCGCAAGATAGGCGGCAAGCCGCACCCGCAGCCGCTCCCGCGCGGTGCCGTCCAGGAACTCGCTGGGTAGAATTTCCACCGCCGGGCGCAGCAAAGCCGGGCCTTTGCGCAGGCGGGCGATCTCCACCCCTTCCCAGGTGATGCACTGGCGCGCGTTCAGGCCGAACGCCGCGTCCGGCGCCTGTTCGGCACGCAGAATCCGCCTCGGCATCTCGGCCGCCAATGCCCGGCGGGCGGCGCGCAGCAGAAATTTCTTCTCCTGCGCGCCGGCCTCGGCGTCCGGATGGAAGACGAAGCCCGCGATATGCCCGATTTCATGCCCTTCCACCAGAACCGCGCCCTTGGCGGTAACGCTGGAGAGCAACGCCCCGCCCTCGGCCCGGTCGAGCGATTCCAGCCGGCGGGTCAGATGCGTGGCCCGGCGATCGACGAAACGGGCCATCAGCTTTTCGTGGAGCGTGTCGGAAATTCTGTCCTCGATCGCGCGGGCGCGCTCCGCCCAGGGCGCGGCCTCGCGCATCCAGTCCGGCCGGGCGGTGATATAGGCCCACACCCGTACCTCCGCGAGGCGTTGCATCAGCGTGTCGATATCGCCCTCGGTCTTGTCCAGATTGGCGAATTCCGCCGCGATCCAGCCGGCGGGAAGCACCCGCTCCTGCCGCAGA
>JAJYAF010000294.1 GCA_021779655.1 Pseudomonadota bacterium | reverse complement strand
GCAATCAACGCAGGGCGAGCCGGGTAGAAGGCGGCGGCGGCGGCGCTGCCTCGGTTCGGAACTTTCCCAGGCTGTTCTCTCCTTCCTCCAGGGCCGGTTGTGTCCCCGCGAACATGGCCTGGAAGCCTGCCATCGCGCCGTCCACCTGGTCCGGCGGCAGGTCAATGCCCAATACCGCGCGCGCTTCAACCTCTCGGCCAGATGCGATGAGGGCCGCCGCGTAATTCTCGCGCACCTTGGCGGTGGCGTCGGGACCGGCGGCGAGCGGCCCGAGATATTGCAGCGCCTCGGCACTATGGCCGGTCAGGGCGAGCGAAAGGCCGAGATTTTCTTCCGCCGGCAGCGAACCCGGCTCAAGCAGCAGCGCCTGCTGGAAGGGAGCGAGGGCGCCCGTGAAATCGCCCTGAAGATCGCGTGAAATTCCAAGATCGTCCCAAGCCGCCGCATTATGCGGATCGTCCTGTACCGCCAGCATTAGCGCCGCTTCCGCCGCTTTCGGGTCAGTCTTCAGCAGGCAGCGGCCCATGCCGGTTTCCGCCTCAGAGGATTTTGGATCGGTCTGCAGGGCCAGGCTGTAGGCGGCCATCGCGTCCGGACAGCGCATTAGGGCGTAATAGGCTTCGCCTTCGTGGATTAGCGCATTCACATTTCCCGGGTCGTCGCGCAGAACGGACTGGCTGACGCTCAGCGCCATGGCAGGGTTACCATCGCCGATCGCGGCATCCGCGACGTTCAAGGCACGATCACCGACCGGAAAGGTTGTGCCTCCGGAATATCCGGATAGCTTCGCCACATTTGGCTGCGGCGAACAGGCGGCAAGGGCCAAAACCAGGCAGACAAGAACGAATCGGGCATGTTTCATGAGATTATTTCATGTGATGCAAGGTGTGCATGACGTTAATCATCGCCGGACCGGCAACGACCAGGAAAACGCAAGGCAGAATGAACACGATCATGGGCACGGTCATTAACGTGGGAAGCTTGCCGGCCCGCTCCTCGAACTTGATGAGGGCTTCCTGGCGGAGTTCCGCCGAAAGCGTGCGCAGCGCCTGGGTAAGCGGCGTGCCAAATTGCAGAGATTGGGTGAGCGTGGTCGCAAGTCGCTTCAGGGTGATGAGGCCGGTGCGCTCCCCCAGATTTTCCATCGCACGACGCATATCCGCGCCGATCTGCAACTCCCGCGAGGTTTGGGTGAGTTCCATGGCCAGCGACGCGTTCAACACCCCGAGTTCCTGCGCCACGCGGGCAAGCCCGGCCTCCAGCGCGAGCCCGGCATCGGCACAGATAACCAGCATGTCCAGCGCATCCGCGACACCCGCCTCTACCCGCTTGAGATGATTGGAACGTATCCGGTCGGCGATGATCTCCGGCGCCAGCATGCCCACCGCCATGCCACCGACAATTTTCAGCAGCGTTAGGAGCGAACCATGCCCGATATGGCGCAACGCCACCACGGCAACGAGCGGCACCAGCAGCATCAGCAGCAGCTTGGCGCCGATGAAAAGGCCGAGCCCCCGCCCGCCGCGAAAGCCGGCACTCTCCAGTGTGGCGGTCATTTCGGCAAGGGTCTTGCGTGAAAGCAGCCCGCTGCGGGCAACCAACATCCCGAGCCGGGAAACCAGCCGCAACAGCAGCCCCCCTTCCGGCCGCAGGGCAACGGCGCTGTGCGCGGCGCCCTTGGTTGCAAGCGTGATACGAGCGGCAAGCTTCCGGCGGTGGAGCATATCGTGCAGCAGAAAGCCTCCGGCACCCATGATGACCAGAACCGCGAACCCGAGAAGAAGATAGATTTCGAACGCCGGCATGATGGTTCTTATTTCAAAACATTATTAATCATGTATTGAATTGTGCCCATGCCGGCGGCCATCAGGAGGACTGCGGCGCCCAGGCAGGATTGGCCGCTTTTCGTGTAGATCAGCATCTCCGCATAGGGGCGCTGCATGACGAAAATGCCGCCGCCGGCGATGAAGGGGAGAATGACCAGGATCATGGCGCTGGTGCGCGCTTCCGCAGTGAGCGCATAGCCGCGCGCCTTCAACCCCACCCGCTTGCGGATCACGTCAGCCAGTGTTTCCAGCGTTTGCGTGATGCCGCCGCCGGAGCGTGCCTGTAAGGTAACCGCCGTTGCGAAGAACTGGTATTCCGTGAGCTTGATGCGGAGGGCCAATTCCCGGAGCGCGACATCGAGCGGAATGCCGATCGCAACCTTGTCCGCGAGAATTAGAAATTCGGTCTTGGTGGGCTCCAGCGCGTCGCGGCTGACAGTACGCAGCGCCTCGGCCATGGGAATGCCGACCCGCACCGAGCGCACGATGCTGCTGAGCGCGTCGGGAAACTGTTCCAGAAGTTTTCCGTTGCGCTTGTTGTTCAGCCAGTTGAAGGCGGCTTTCGTCACGAACAGTGAGCACACTGGCCAGCCTACCACCAGCAGCAGATAATGGTGTCCCAGCGGATGGCTCGCAATTTCCACGATCACCCAGCTCAAGGCGACGGTGAACACTGGAATCAGCCACCATTTGATGGGATAAGTCTCTGCCTGGTTCAGATCGACGTCGATCAGCTGCGCCGCGCGCTGCCGGAAAATTTCGGATTTTTTGGCCGATTTTGCCAGCGAGACCCGGCCTTCCGCCGGATCGGCGGCAACCGGCGCAGCCGACGAGCCGACGGCGAACGCCAGACGCGAGCGCAACCGCTTCTCTCGCGCGTTGACCTGCATGATCGATGTCACGGCGAGAATGGATGCTATGGTGAGCACGACGGCCATGGTCGCCAGGATCAGCAGCTCTCGTGTCATCCTTCGATCTCGTTCAACGCTTCGTTCCAGATCCGGTCTAGACCGAAATACTGCAACCTTTCGATGAAGCTGGAGCGGATGCGGCTCACCTCGTAACGGCCGGCGATTTTGCCGTTAGGGGTCTCGCCCGTCACTTGGAATTTGAAAATATCGTTCAGCAGCTGGGTTTCCCCTTCGATGCCGGCGATCTCCGTGACCTGGACGACTCGCCGTCCGCCATCCCGCTGTCGTTCTACCTGGACGATGACATTCACTGCAGCGACTACCTGCATGCGGATCGCCTTGGGCGACAAGCCCATGCTGGACATCTGCACCATGTTCTCGATACGCGAAAGCGCATCCCGCGTATTGTTGGCATGGATCGTGGACATTGAGCCGTCATGGCCGGTGTTCATGGCTTGCAGCATGTCGAAGGCCTCGGCGCCGCGCACCTCGCCGATGATGATACGATCGGGGCGCATTCGCAGCGCGTTGCGCACCAGGTCGCGGGCCGTAACCTCGCCTTTGCCATCCAGGCTAGGCGGGCGCGTCTCGAGCCGGACAACATGCGGCTGCTGCAATTGCAATTCCGCCGCGTCTTCCACCGTCACCACCCGCTCTGCCGGGTCGATAAACCGGCTCATGGCGTTCATCAACGTGGTTTTGCCCGAGCCGGTCCCGCCGGAGACGATGATGTTCAGCCGGCAGCGTGCGGCTATCTCCAGAATGCGGGCAATCGGAGGGGTGAGCGAGCCGAAGGCGATCAGCTTCTGGAAATCGATCGGTTTCTTGCTGAATTTGCGAATGGAGATCGAAGGCCCGTCCAGCGCCAGCGGCGGCAGCACGATATTGACGCGCGAGCCGTCTTTGAGCCTCGCATCCACCATCGGGCTTGCTTCATCCACCCGCCGACCGACCGATGCGGCGATGCGCTGGCAGATATTGGTGAGGTGCTGCCAGTCGCGGAAGCGCACCGGCACCTCAACCACTTTTCCGGCACGTTCCACGAAGGTGTGGTCGGGGCCGTTCACCATGATGTCGTTGATGGTCTCGTCGAGCAGCAGCGGCTCCAGCGGGCCTAGGCCCAGCATGTCATCCACCAGCTCGGTGGCAAGCTGGCGTTGCTCGCGCCCGTTGAGCTGCACGCGGCGCTCGGTCGCGAGGTCGGCGATCAGCCGTTCGACCTCGATCAGCAGCCGTTCAGGGTGCAGGCTGGCAACCGCGGTCGGATCCATTTTAGCAAGGCAAAGGAGATCGGAA
>JAJYAF010000293.1 GCA_021779655.1 Pseudomonadota bacterium | reverse complement strand
TGGCGCTCGGTCTATAAGCTGCATTTGCTGAGCCCGGCGGAAATCACCTTCATCCTGACTTCCGGCGGACATAACGCCGGGATCGTGAGCGAGCCAGGGCATCCGCACCGCTTTTTTCGAGTCAAGCGGCGCGTGCCGGGAAGCCCTTACGAGGGACCGGATGAATGGCACAATTCGGCGACGCTTGAAAATGGCTCCTGGTGGCCGGTTTGGGTGGAATGGCTGGAGCAGCGCAGCGGAGAGCCGCAACCGCCCCCGCCCATGGGATGCCCCGCCAAGGGATACGCCATCCTGGGCGACGCACCCGGTACTTACGTTTTCGAGCATTGAGGCGCGGACATGATCGCGACAGCTTCTTCCGAAACCATCGAAAACCGCACCTTCGACGAAATCGCCATCGGCGAGAGCGCAAGCAGCGTGCGAACACTCACACCGCAGGACATCGAATTATTCGCGCTCGTCTCGGGCGATGTGAACCCGGCGCATCTCGATCCCGCTTATGCCGAGACCGATCTTTTTCATCGAATCATCGCGCATGGGATGTGGGGCGGGGCGGTGATCTCCGCGCTGTTCGGCACCAAGCTGCCCGGGCCCGGAACCATTTACCTCTCCCAGGAACTGCATTTCCTGGCGCCAGTGGTGGTCGGCGATACGATCACCACCACGGTGACCGCGCGAGAGAAGAAGCCGGAGAAGCACCGGATCGTTTTCGACTGCGTTTGCACGAATCAGCATGGCAAGCAGGTCATAACCGGCATTGGCGAGGTGCAGGCACCGACCGAAAAGATAGCGCGGCCAAGGGTGGAGCTGCCGGCGGTGCGGCTGAACCGGCATGAGCGCTTCCGCAGCCTGCTCGCCCGAGCCCGCGGGCTGCCACCGGCAACCGTCGCGGTCGCGCATCCTTGCGACGGCGCATCTCTTGGGGCGGTTGCCGAAATGGCCAAGGCAGGCCTTGTCATTCCGCTGCTCGTGGGGCCGGCGGCGAAGATAAAGGCCGCGGCGGCGGCGGCCTCGATCGATATCGGCTCGTTCCGGATCGTCGATGCGCCGCATAGTCACGCGGCGGCGGCGCAGGCGGTGGCCCTGGTCCGCAAAGGCGAGGCGGAACTGTTGATGAAAGGCTCGCTGCATACCGATGAACTGATGCATGAGGTGGTGGCTCCGGAGAACGGATTACGCACCGAGCGCCGCCTGAGCCATGTGTACATCATGGACGTGCCGACCTATCCCAAGCCGCTATTGATCACGGATGCCGCTGTCAATATCGCGCCCACGCTGGAAGAAAAGCGGGATATCATCCAGAACGCGATCGGGCTTGCCCATGTCATGGGAATCGAAATGCCGAAGGTCGCGATTCTAGCCGCCGTGGAGACGGTGAATCCGTCAATGCGCGCGACGCTGGACGCCGCGGCATTGTGCAAGATGGCCGATCGCGGACAGATCAGCGGCGGAATCGTCGATGGGCCGCTCGCCTTCGACAACGCGGTGAGCCCCGAAGCGGCGCGGGAGAAAGGTATCGTTTCGCTGGTGGCGGGCCATGCGGATATCCTCCTGGTCCCGGATCTGGAGGCGGGGAACATGCTGGCCAAGCAGCTTTCCTTCCTGGCCGGCGCCGACGCCGCGGGCGTGGTGGTGGGCGCCAGGGTGCCGATCATTCTGACCAGCCGCGCCGATTCGGAACGCACCCGCGTCGCCTCCTGCGCCGTCGCGGTACTGATGGCCCAGGCGGCGCGCGCACCCGCCATGGGACCGGCACAGCCGGTTATCGCCCTGCCGGGACCGGCGGCCCCAGGCCCGGCCGCCGGAGGAATCGCCTGATGGCGCGCGCGATCCTTTCGTTGAATGCCGGTTCGTCCAGCATCAAATTCGCGCTGGCGGAAATCGACGACGCGGCGGCCCCGCGCCGTGCCGCCAGCGGCGCGATCGAGAGCATAGGCAGCGCCCCGCATTTTTTCGCGAAAAGCGGTGACGGCAAGCCGCTGACCGAACAGCGCTGGACGACCGCCGATGCCCCTTCCTACGACAGTCTGATGGAGACCCTGCTGCGCTGGGTGGAGGATCATACCGGTTCCGATACTTTGGTCGCCGTGGGCCATCGGGTGGTGCATGGCGGGCGGGAGTTCACGGAGCCGGTGCGGGTGAGCGTGCCGGTTCTGGATGCTCTGGCCAAGCTGACACCGCTGGCGCCGCTGCATCAGCCGCACAATCTCGCCCCGATCCGGGCGATCCTCAAGCTGCGGCCGGACATGCTCCAGGTGGCCTGTTTCGACACGGCCTTTCACCACACCCTGCCCGTGCTCGCGACACGCTTCGCGCTGCCGCGCGCCTATGAGGCGGAGGGAGTCCGCCGCTACGGGTTTCATGGCCTTTCCTACGAATACATCGCCGGCCAACTGAAACAGAGAGCTCCCGATCTCGCGGCCGGCAAGATCATCGTCGCCCATCTCGGCAATGGCGCCAGCCTTTGCGCGATGCACGGCAGCCGCAGCATCGATACGACGATGGGCTTCACGGCCCTGGAAGGGTTGATGATGGGCACGCGCAGCGGCAGCGTCGACCCTGGCGTTCTGCTCTATATGCAGCAGCAGAAAGGGCTTTCCGTGCAGCAGGTGGAGCATACGCTCTACGAGGAGTCCGGCCTGCTCGGCGTTTCCGGAATTTCGAGCGACATGCGCGTGCTGCTGGCCAGCGGCGATAGCCGGGCGCAGGAAGCAATCGCCCTGTTCGCCTACCGCGTGGCGCGCGAAACGGCGGCGCTTGCCGGCTCGCTGGGCGGGCTGGACGGGTTCGTGTTCACCGCCGGCATCGGTGAGCACGCCGCGGAAGTTCGCGCCGCGATCTGCGAGCGGCTGCGCTGGCTTGGCGTGGTGCTCGACCCCGCCGCCAATGAGCGCGGCGCGGCGCGTATCTCAACGGAGCGAAGCCAGGTTGAAGTCCGGGTGATGCCGACCGACGAGGAGGCCATGATCCATCGCCACATCATCGAACACCTGCAAGACGTAAACGATTACCCCGGACTCCCCGGGGATTAGACCTGGGAAGACAACGCAAACCCGAAAGCAAAACGAAAGGAAAACCGCTATGAGCAGCAACCCGTTCGAAAATCTGCAACCCCGGCTCTCCGCGCTGACGGAAGGCGCGTCCGGCGGCACCCTGCGCGCGCAGCAGGCGCTGATGACCTATCTGTTCTCCGCCTCGCAGGCGCAATTCGGCTTCAACCGCGGCCTCGCGGGCGATTTAACCGAAGCGTTCAGCAACGGCGCCGCCGCCAACCCGATCGCCGCCATGCGGAACCTGGTTACCCGCTGGCATGACCGTTCGGAACAGGCCCTGACCGAATTCCGCCGGTTGAACGATGAACTGCGCCAGAGCCTCTACGAGGCGGTGGAGAAGCCGCTTGAGAAGGCGAGCGAGGCCGGGGCCTCGCCGGCCGTGAAGGAGGAAAGCGCCAGCCCGGCACGGGTGATGGCCACCGCCAAGGCGCGTTAGAGCAACATCAGCCAGACCGGAATCGGTTTGGCTGATAAAATTGCTCGCCTATCAAAGGCTGGAGCGGTTTCATCCTGATACGGTCAGGCTGGAACCGCTCTAGGCCCAGGGACTGCCAAGGGGCGAAAGTTCCCTGGCCCCCCCCGCCCCAATCGATGCGACGAAAGGAAGATATCGCATGGCACGAATTGCACTGGTCACCGGCGGCGTCACCGGAATAGGCGCCGCGACCTGTAGAGTGCTGAAGGAG
This sequence comes from Pseudomonadota bacterium, assembly GCA_021779655.1. Next base: position 296 of record JAJYAF010000293.1, on the reverse strand, counting down.
TCCGGTTACACCGTGGTCGCGAATTATTTCGGCAACGATGCGGATGCGCAAGCCTTCCAGAAAGACACGGGCATGCCGATCCGGGCATGGAACGTCGCCGATTTCGAGGCGTCGCGGAAAGGCGTCACGGCGGTGGTGAGCGAGTTCGGGCCGATCGATATCCTCGTCAACAATGCCGGAATCACCCGCGACTGCATGTTGCATAAAATGAGCTACGAGCAGTGGCGCAGCGTGATCGATGTCGATCTGGGCGGCTGCTTCAATATGTGCCGGGCGGTGATCGGCTCGATGCGCGA
>JAJYAF010000292.1 GCA_021779655.1 Pseudomonadota bacterium | reverse complement strand
CGGGCAGCGTGGTCACGCCTTCCCATGGGGAGAGGAAATCGAAATTGCGGAACTCCTGTGGAAGTTCCACCTTTTCATAGACCACCGCCTTGCGCTCCTCGTCGTAACGGACTTCCAGATAGCCCGTCAGTGGAAAGTCCTTGCGCAACGGAAATCCTTCAAAGCCGTAATCGGTCAGGATTCGGCGGTGATCCGCCAGACCATCGAACGGGATGCCGAACAGATCCCATACCTCGCGCTCCCACCAGGTGGCGTTGGGCCAGAGGGTGGAAACGGACGGAACGGCCATGCCCTCCGCCACCGGCAAAACCACACGCAGCCGCTCATTGCGGGTGACGGAAAGCAAATTATAGACAACCTCGAACCGAAGCGGCCGGTCCGGCCAATCAACGCCGCAGATATCCATGACCTGCGCGAAGGCAAATGCCGGCGCGTCCCGCAGGTGCAGCAGCAGGCCGAACACCGAGCCAGGCTCGGTCCAGGCAACCAGTTCGCCGACCTCGCGACGCACGGCGGTCACGCCCGGCAAAGCCCGGATCAGTTCAGCCGCCGCGTCCGGCGCCGCTTGCCGCAGTGCTTCCTCAGCCACGCAGAATGGTCCCCGTACGGCGAATTTTCTTCTGTAGCTGCAAAATTCCGTACACGAGCGCCTCCGCCGTCGGCGGACAGCCCGGCACGTAAATATCCACCGGCACCACCCGGTCGCAGCCGCGGACCACCGAATAGGAATAATGATAATAGCCGCCGCCATTGGCGCAGCTGCCCATGGAGATGACCCAGCGCGGCTCCGGCATCTGGTCATAAACCTTGCGCAGCGCCGGCGCCATTTTGTTGGTCAGCGTGCCGGCGACGATCATCACATCGCTCTGCCTCGGGCTCGCGCGCGGAATGACCCCGAAACGGTCCAGATCCCAGCGCGGCATATAGGCGTGGATCATTTCCACCGCGCAGCAGGCCAGGCCAAAGGTCATCGGCCACAGGCTGCCCGTACGCGCCCAGTTCACGAGTTTGTCAAGCTGCGCGACAACGAACCCCTTCCCGGCGATTTCGCCGGTGATTCCCTTGATCACCGCGTCCTGCTCAGGCCCGGCCGGGATCTCGTTCCGGTTCCACAGCAGGGGGTTCTCGTTCGTACCGCTCATGCCGCTATTCCCAATCCAGCGCCCCTTTGTTCCATTCGTAGATAAAGCCGACCGTCAGCACCGCAAGGAATCCCAACATGGAAAAAAAGCCAAGAAGTCCGATACGCGAAAGGCTTACGGCCCAGGGAAACAGGAACGCCACCTCAACGTCGAACACGATGAAAAGGATGGCGACCAGGTAGAAGCGAACATCGAATTTCCGACGGGCGTTGTCGAATGCCTCGAAACCGCATTCATAGGCGGAAAGCTTGGCTTCGTAAGGCTTCTGATGCGCGGCAAGGATCGATCCCACGATCATCGCGGCGCCGATCACGGCGGCGATGAGGCCGAAAACCAGGATAGGGAAGAAGTCCGCAATCACCGGCCGCATCGCACTCTCCTCTCCCGGCGCCCTGATGAGGCGCTCTGACCGCCCAAGTCAAACATGCCGCTCATCGCGTGTCGCACCGCAGCAGGGACTGGTCAAGTCACGGGCTCGTGCATCGGGGATGTGCGGAAATCATGAATGCCGGCGGCCTTGCTTGGAGCCGGCGAGGCGACGCGCTATCCGGCGGGAAATGGGCGCTCTGAACGATCTTCTACCCGGCCTGCTTCCAGCACTTCCCGACCTGTGGCAGGTCCTGCGCTTTGCGATCGTGGTGATTCTCGCCTGCGGCCTCGGTTTCCTGGCCGGCGCGCGGCGGATGGAAACGGCTCTCTTCACGGGCTGGGGCCTGGCCTGCCTGGTTTTCGTCGCGGCCGGCTGCCTTGCGCAAGCCTCCCTGGCGCCGGTCAGCCTGGCCCTGGCCGCGTTCGGCGCGGCAGGGCTTGGCGTTGGCATCCGCTACCGTCAGGGCGGAAGCCTTGCGCCGCTGGTCCTGTTGCTCAGCCTACCGCTCTGGCTGATCCTGCTCAGCCTGCGGACAACCGCTTTTGACGATTTTTCCTTCTGGGGCCCCAATCTCGTCGCCCTGTGCCGTACCGGACATTTCCCAACCAAGGCTCAACCGCTGCTCGCGTCCCTCATGCCGGCCTATCCGCGCGCCGTGGCGCTTTCCGGCTACGCCACCTGGCTGCTCGGTCCCGATCCTTCGCCGGCCGGCATCGTCCGCCTGCTCGCCACCGGAGCCTGGTGGAACATGCTCCTCATGCTGGCCTCGGCGGCGGCCCTTGCCCGGTGCCTTTTGCTCCGTTTCGCAGCCGCGGGAGAGCCGGCGGGGCCGCGCCTGCAATGGGCGCTCGCCGCGCTTGCCGTTTTGCTCCAGAGCTTCCTCAACCCTGGCTTCATTCCCAAGATGAGCCTTTCCAATATGGGAGACGGAGCCACCGGCTCGGGTTTTGCCATGCTTACCGCCCTGCTCCTCGAACTGCCGGCCGCCCGGCGCACGGCAGGGCGGATCGGGGCGGAGATGGCATTAACCGCGGCGGCGATCGTGTTCATACGACAGGACAACCTGGCGCTTCTGGTCATTTGGGGCTGCGGCGTGGCGCTCGGCCTGTTGCTCATGCCCGGCGGCCAAAGGCTGGCCCGCATCGGCTGGCTGGCGCTCGCGGCGATACCGGCGCTTCTCGTGTGGCTCGTCTGGACCCGCTATACCCTGCTTGAAATTCCCGGCGGCGGCCATAGCCTGCTGCCGCCCGCGCAATGGCATTGGGCGGAATATGGCCAAACGCTGCGCAACGCTGTCCGGGTGCTGTTTGAAAAAAGCGCGTACACCTTGCTCGGCCTGGGCTTCCTGGCCGCATTCCTGCGTCTGCTACCCCGAATGTCCTCGCGGCACAGGCCGGTTTCAGCGCAGACGACGCTGCTGCTCACCACCACGACGGTATTTGTTTTCGGCAATGCCGCCTTTATCCTGTTCACCTATCTTGCCACCAGCTTCACGCCGCAGGAGGCGCGCACCGCCGTCACCTTCTGGCGCTTTCTGGCACAAACCGCGCCAGCGGAGATGGCGGCGCTTGCCTGCCTCATTCCGCCGCGCCATCTCCTGTGGCTTCGCCATCGCGCCGCCGCGGTGACGCTGTGCCTGGTTACGGCATTCCTTCCCGTTGCCCTCGTGAAAACGCCGTACACCTTCCGAACCGACCTCTCCTACCCCGTTTCACCATTGCTTGGAATCGGCCGCTCGCTCGCCGCCGCCCTGCCGCCGGATGCGCCGCTGCTGCTGCTCGACAACAGCGACGGCAGCGGTTACGCTGCCTGGATCGTCAAATTCGGGCTGCAAGAGCTGGGCGGCGGCAAAATGCCGGTAACCCTATCGCTCGCGCCGCAGTTTGGCGCCGACGGCCAGAACCCTGCGTGGCCTGCCGCCGGCTACGTCTTCGTCACGCAAGGCGCGGGGCGGCCGGTCTGGTTTCAAGGCATCGGCATGCGGCCCTGGCACGCTTACCTTTTCCGCCGGCGAGGCTCCCGCCTGGTTCCCGTACAAAACTGGCCGATTCCCTGTTATGGCAAACCACCACCAGCGCGCGTTTGATTCTGGCGCGCGGCCGCCCCGCCAACCCCGCGCGCGATTTGATTCTGGCGCGCGGCCGCCCCGCCAACCCCGCGCGCGTTTGGTTTTTGGAAGGTTCCAGCATTGTCCGTTTCAACCGACCACGCTTGAGATAAAAGGACACGAGATGCCCAACGCCACCTTGATCGCCGCCAGATTTCCCCGGATCAGCGAATACCATTTGCGGCAAGGAGCGGTCATTATTCCTTTGGCGGTGGGCTTCGTTACGCCGAGCACGCCGTCATGGGCGTTGATTTTTTATTTAACCGCCATCCCGCCGCTTCTTTTAACGCTTTGGCGCGGCTGGCATCCGGCCTGGCATGACCGGGCGCTGGCTTCCATCCTCGCTTTGTGGGGATGGTCAGCGCTTACGATCGCCTGGACTCATCACGATTCGATTCATGGAAAAACCACGACCTA
>JAJYAF010000291.1 GCA_021779655.1 Pseudomonadota bacterium | reverse complement strand
GGATTCACCCAGTGCGCGGACACGATCGTCCGGCATGTCGGCGATATCCGCCGGATGGTGGATGAATTTTCCGCCTTCGCGCGCATGCCGGCGCCGATCATGCGGCCCGAATCGCTTGAGCGCATCGCGCGCGAGGCCATGGTGCTCCAGCGCGTCGCGGCTCCGAAGATCGACTGGAAGATCGTCGTGGATACGCCCGATCCGCACGCGATCTGCGACCGCCGGTTGATCGGTCAGGCGCTCATCAACCTGTTGCAGAACGCGGCGGACGCGGTGGGCATGCGGCCTGGGGCGCGCAGTGTAACCCTGCGCATCCATGCCGAAGGCGGGAATGCCGTGCTGAGCGTGATCGATGACGGCATCGGGCTGCCGCCCCAGGATCGCGCGCGGCTGACCGAGCCTTACGTGACGCACAAGCCGAAGGGCACCGGGCTTGGCCTTGCCATCGTGCGGAAAATCATGGAGGACCATGGCGGACGGCTGGAGCTGGAAGAAGCGCCGGACGGCCCCGGCGCCGTGGTCAGCCTGATTCTTCCGGCGCTGGACCCTGGGCGTCCGCTGCCGGTCGACGAAGGAATGCTGAAGGGATTTGCAGCGGAATGACCGACATCCTCATCGTGGACGATGAGCCGGATATCCGGCTTCTGGTTGAGGCGATTCTGCGGGATGAAGGTTTTGAGGCGCGCAGCGCCGGCACTTCCGACGAAGCCATCGCCGCATTCCGCGCGCGGCGTCCGGCGCTCGTGATTCTCGATGTCTGGCTGCAGGGATCGAAACTGGATGGCATCGGCATTCTGGAGGCGCTGCACCAGGAAGAACCGCGCGTGCCGGTGGTGATGATCTCCGGCCATGGCACGATCGAGACCGCGGTGGCCGCGATCCAGCGCGGCGCCTACGATTTCATTGAAAAACCCTTCACCTCGGACCGCCTGCTGCTGGTGGTGCGGCGCGCGCTGGAAACCGCCAAGCTGATGGCGGAAAACGCCGAACTGCGCATGCGCGCCGGGCCGGAGGGCGAACTGACCGGCGAGGGCCACGCCATCGCCTCCTTGCGCGCCGCCATCGAACGTGTGGCGCCCACCGGTTCGCGCGTGCTCATCTCGGGGCCGCCGGGCTCCGGCAAGGAGATCGTGGCGCGCATGATCCATGCCAAATCCAAGCGCGCGCAGAATCCCTTCGTCGTGCTCAACTGCGCGGTTCTCGCGCCGGACCGTTTTGAAATCGAGCTGTTCGGCGCCGAGGCGGACCATGCGCAGGGGACACCGCGCCGGATCGGCGTGCTGGAGCGGGCGCATGGCGGCACGCTGCTGCTGGACCAGATTTGCGAAATGCCGATGGAAACGCAAAGCAAGATCACCCGGGTCCTGCAGGAGCAGAGTTTCGAGCGGGTCGGCAACAACAGCGGCGGCGCCGGCAAGGTGAAGGTGGACATCCGGGTGATCGCCACCACCCCGCGCGACCTGACCGGGCAAATCGCCGCCGGCCGCTTTCGCGAGGATTTGTATTACCGGCTTACCGTGGTTCCGTTGCGCGTTCCCGCGCTGCGGGAGCGGCGGGAAGACATTCCGGCGCTCGCCAGATATTTTCTCGCCAGGGCGGAGGAAAGCTCGGGCCTGCGCGCCCGGCCGCTCGCCTCCGATGCCATCGCGGCCTTGCAGGCGCATGACTGGCCGGGCAACGTGCGGCAGCTCCGCAACGTGATGGACTGGCTAATGATCATGCACGCGCACACGCCGGGCGAGAGCTTCCGTGCCGAGCAGCTGCCCACGGAACTCGCGGTCCACGCCCCCAGAGCGCTGGCGATCGACCCGGCGGCCGATTTGATGGCGCTGCCCCTGCGCGAGGCGCGGGACGTGTTCGAGACGCAATATCTCCAGGCGCAGCTCCTGCGCTATGGCGGCAATATCAGCCGCACCGCCAGCTTCGTCGGCATGGAGCGCAGCGCGCTGCACCGCAAGCTGAAACAGCTTGGCATCGGCGCGGATGAACGCGCGGGCGTTTGAGGAACGCAGTTTAGCGGGCGGTTTACGGCGGAGCCTCGCTCAAACCGCACAATATCCGCCATTGATCCTCGCTCACCGGCATCACGGAAAGTCGCGGCTGGCGGACCAGCGCGAACTCTGAAAACCGCGGGTCGGCCTTGATCCTGGCCAGCGGGACCGGCCGCGGCAGCGGCCGCACCGCTTTCATGTCCACGCAGACCCAGTCACCCGAGGGGGCGGTGGGGTCTGGATAGGCTTCCCGCGCCACCTCCACCACACCCACGATTTCCCTGCCGGTATTCGAGTGATAGAAGAAGGCGAGATCGCCTTTCCGCATCGCCTGCAAATTGCGCCGGGCGGCGTGGTTGCGCACGCCCGTCCATGGCTCCACGCCGTTTCGCAGTTGCTGGTCCCAGGAAAACGCCTCCGGCTCGGATTTCACCAGCCAGTGGTTCAAACCTGCGTTCCGTTGCTGAAAACCTGGCGGAACCGGGTGATCGTGACATCCTCGAACAGCCCCACACCCATATAGGGGTCGTTTTCGAACAGCCGCCTTGCCTCGGCCTCGTCCGCCGCCTCCACCACCAGGACACTGCCGCGCGGGTTGCCGTCTTCCGTCAGCAAAGGGCCGCCGAACAGCAGGTTCCTGCCGATCGCGCGCTGGCAGTAATCGAGATGGGCGGGCCGCGTGGCCATGCGCAGCGGCAGCGCGCCGGCTTTGTCATGCGCTATCATGATGAACTGCATCGGCCTCTCCAATGTTTCCTTGCCCCCAGCATAGCGCTTTGCGCCACGGCTTCAAATTGCCGTCCCATTGGCCTAAAGAGTGCCGCATGAGAGAAACCGCCTTCGCCGGCCAGCCGGTTCCGCGCTCCGGCTCCTGGCTGCACCGTTACGCGAATCCTGGCCGGTTTCTGCGGACAAGCCGCCCCGCTTTGCCCTGGCTCGCCGGGTTTTCCGTCCTTATCACCGCCATCGGCCTGGTCTGGGGTTATTTTTTCGCCCCGGCCGACTGGGAGCAGGGCGATGCCGCGCGGATCATGTATGTGCACGTGCCGGCCGCCTGGGTGGCGATGTCGGGCTATGCGGTCCTGGCCGCCTGTTCGTTTTGCTCCATCGTCTGGCGGCACCCCCTGGCCGACCTCGCGGCCGAGGAGATCGGCCCGGTGGGGGCCGGCTTCACCGCCGTCTGCCTGATCTCCGGCGCGCTCTGGGGCAAGCCGATGTGGGGCGCGTATTGGGTATGGGACGCGCGGCTTACCTCGGTGCTGGTGCTGTTCTTTCTCTATCTCGGGCATATCGCGCTCATCCGGGCGTTCGACAATCCGCAGCGCGGCCATCGCGCCGCCGCCATCCTGGCGCTGGCCGGCGTGATCAACCTGCCGATCATCGTTTTCAGCGTGCAATGGTGGAACACGCTGCATCAGGGCAATACCATCTCCTTCACCGGGGCGAAGATCTACATCACGATGCTCTATCCGCTGCTGGTCTCGGCGCTGGGCTTTTATTCATGCTTCGTCACGCTGGTCACCGCGCGGCTCTGTGCCGCCATCATGGAGCGGCGGGCGCGCGGGCTGCTGCTGGCCAGGGCGGAACAGGGCGCGTGAATCCAAGCCCCCATCTCGCCCCGTTCATCGATGGCAGCTACGGCGCGGCGCTGGTCTTTCTCGTCGGCGCGGCGGTGGCAAGCTGGCGGCGCTACCGTCTTGCCGCCCGGCGCCTGAAGGCGGCGGAGCCGCGCTGATGCGCGCCAGAAAGAAACGCCGGCTGTATATCCTGCTTGCCTGCGGGCTGGGGCTTGGCTCCTCCGCGGCCCTGTCGCTCGCCGCTTTTTCCTCAAGCCTCACCTATTTTCTTAGCCCGCGCCAGGCGCTGCTGAACCCCCCGGCGCCGGGGGTGAGCTTCCGCCTCGGCGGGATCGTTCAGGCCGGCACGGTGTCAACCCATGTGGGCAGCGACGGCGTGCCCACCGCCACGTTCCGCATCACCGACGGGCAGGCTTCCATCCCCGTGACCTATTCCGGCGTGCTGCCGGATTTGTTCCGCGAGGGCCA
>JAJYAF010000290.1 GCA_021779655.1 Pseudomonadota bacterium | reverse complement strand
GCAGGCCGCGCAGGTTGTTGAAAGCCGTCTGCTGCGCCGCGATCAGGCTATGGGCGCGCGCGTTTATGGCGGTGAGCTGCTGAGCCGCCGTCATTCCGTCCGCCGAACGCTCAAGGAAGCCGGCGTGAATCTGGCCAATCAGTCCGGCGACACGGACAGAATAGAACTCATCCAGATTGGAGGCGCTGATGGAAACGAAGCGCAGGCGCTCCAGCAGCGGGTGACGAGGGTTTTCCGCTTCCGCGACCACCCGGAAATTGAAGTCGAGCCAGGAAAGTTCCCGGTTGATAAAGCGCGATGGCGAATCCGGGCCGATTCGGGCGGCAATCGGCGTGCTGACCTGATCCATCCTCTCCTCCAAGCCAACCGGCCGGAATCCACGGGTGCGCTACCGGCTGAAAGCTTTTGCGCCCGCACTGTGGCAGAGGCATCAAGCATGGACAAGATCGGCCAGAACCTCCGCTGTCAGGGCACGGGTGATTTTGCCCCCCGTGGCGAGAGCGGCATGATCCAGCCTGGCGATCGCCTCACGCAATGCGCCGGGCGTGCGAGGAAGCCGGGTAAGCAGGAACTGGGCGACCTGCGGGGGCAGGACAAGCTGGCGGCTGGCGGCCAGGTGGAACAGCAGCATGCTCAACATCGCCTCATCCGGCGCGGAAATCTCAACCACCAGGCTCGCGCGCAAGCGGCTGGCGAGATCCGGCAGTTTGCTGGCCTGGCCGACGGGCGGACATCGGGCCGTCATCAGCACCGGGCGATGCGCCTCGGCGGCAGCGTTCAGCAGATGCAGCAGCGCTGTCTCCTCCGGCACGAGATCGGCATCGTCAATGGCGATTGGCGTAGCCGGCGGGCTGACCAGGCCGCGCAGGCCGCTTCCCCGGTAGATGGCCGCCCCGACGGAGCGCGCCCAGAGGTGCAGCATGAAGCTCTTGCCGCAACCGGGTTCTCCCCAAAGCACCATGCGCCCATTGGTCCAGCCTTCCGGCCGTTCCAGCCAGTTGCGCGCCAGCGCATTGCAGGGAGCGGCGAAAAATTCCGCGGGCTCGTAAAGCGGTTCCTCCGCGAACGGCAGGGGCAGCTGCCGCATTATATTATGATGAATCCGTCGGCAGGTTCCGCCGGAACCGAGCTTCCGCGCCCGAAGAACTCCGAGAAGAACTTCCAGACGAAACCGGAGACGAAACCGGGGACAAATCTTCGGGCGGCGCGACCGCGGGCGGCGGTACATCGAGATAGAGCGGGCTTTGCAGATACCGCTTGAGCCAGAAGCGTGCCAGCACGCCGATCGTCGCCATCACCGGAACCGCGAGCATGATGCCGACGAACCCGAATGTGGCGCCACCCGCCAGCAGGGAGAAAATCACCCATGCCGCCGGCAGGCCCACACGGTCACCCAGGAAGCGGGGCTGGATCACGTAATCGTTGAGCGCCTGCCCTACCGCGAACACCGCGGCGACCTCGATGACGCCATGCCACCCGGACGACTGCGAAAGCACCAGCAACAGCGCACTGACCACGCCGATCACGGTGCCGACGTAAGGAATAAAGGAGAGCAGACCGGCAGTAAGTCCGACGATCAGGCCAAGATTGAGGCCGATAACGGTCAGGCCCAGCGCATAGACAGCGGCAAGAATCAGGCAGCAGACCGCCTGCCCCCGAATCCAGGCGGCGAGGATGCGGTTCACCTCGATCGCCTGCGCGCGGATGATCGCCTCATACGGTCGCGGCAGCCAGCTATCGAGCCGATGAATGATGGTCTGCCAATCGCGCAGCAGATAGAAGGCGACGATGGGCGTAATGATCAGCAGGGCCAGCACGTTCACCACCGCGAAGCTGCCACCGATAATGTTTCTGGCCGCAGTGCCGGCGAAGGAGACGATGGCGCCGGCCTGGCCGGCGGCGATGTCATTGAGCTTCTGACTCATGATGCCGGGACCCAGCCGGTGCTCAAGCTTCGTCATGGTCCTGCCGAAAGCGGTCTGCGCCGTTTTGATATAGTCCGGGAGATTGGCCGCGAACGCGGTGGCCTGGTCGGCTATGACCGGATAGAGCAGCAGAACGAAGATCACCAGCAGCAGAATGGCGGCCAGCAGCACGATGAGCGTGCCGATGGGCCGGCCGATACCGGCCTGCTCCATGCGTGTGACCAGTGGATCCAGAAAATAGGCCAGGCCCGCGGCAACCACGAAGGGCGTGAGGACCGAAGAAAACAGGCGCAGGCAGAACCAGAGGAACGCCACAAAGGCGATCAGCAGTGCGAGGCGCTGCCATCGCAGCCGGCGCCTTTCGTCCACGACAATCAATTTTTTCGCCCGCGCGGGGTACCTGGCCGGCAAGCCGGCGGCGGAAGTTGCACGGCGCAGTGCGCTATGGTGAAAGGCGACGGCCTGAACCCAATGGCGATTGCGGCCTGTCGTGGTGGTGGCATCATGCCCCAAGACTTAGCGCATCGGGAGCGAACATGACCAGCGTGACCTACCAGGAGGCCGGCGTCGATATCGGGGCGGGAGACGCGCTGGTGGAGGCAATCAAGCCGCTGGCGAAGGCAACCTCGCGGCCTGGCGTATTGGGCGGCCTTGGCGGATTCGGCGCGCTGTTCGATCTGAAAGCGGCGGGGTTCCAGGATCCGATTCTCGTTTCCACCACCGATGGCGTCGGCACCAAGCTGAAAATCGCGATCGAGAGCGGAATTCATCACGCCGTTGGCATCGACCTTGTCGCGATGTGCGTCAACGACCTGATTGTCCAGGGCGCGACGCCGCTGTTCTTTCTCGACTACTTCGCCACCGGGGCGCTTGACGTGACGGCCGCCCGGACCGTGATCGCCGGTATCGCCGAAGGCTGCAAGACCGCCGGTTGCGCGCTGGTGGGGGGTGAAACCGCTGAAATGCCCGGCATGTACGGCGCCGGGGATTACGACCTGGCCGGGTTCGCCGTGGGCGCCGCGGAGCGCCATTCGCTGTTGCCAGCCGGCGTCGCGCCGGGCGATCCGATCCTCGCCCTGCCCTCTTCCGGCGTTCATTCCAACGGTTTTTCGCTGGTACGCAAAATCGTAAACGCCGCCGGTCTTGAATGGAACAGCCCGGCAGCGTTCCTGCCCGGACAAAATCTTGCCGAAGCGCTGCTGATGCCTACCCGCATTTATGTGCGGCCATTGCTGGCGCTGCACCGCGCCGGGCTGTTGAAGGCGGCGGCGCATATCACCGGGGGCGGGCTGCCGGGCAACCTGCCGCGTGTGCTCCCACCCGGCCTTGGCGCCACGCTCACGGCACCCTGGGATATGCCGGCGGTGTTCTCCTGGCTCAGGCAGGCCGGAAACATCGCCCCGAGCGAGATGCTGCGGGTCTTCAACTGCGGCGTCGGCATGGCGCTTATCGTGCATGATGCCAAGATGGCGATGGAGTTGCTGATCCGCGAGGGCGAGGCGCCATTTTCCCTCGGGTTCGTCACGCCGGCGCCCGGCTTCGCGATTCCGGATGAAGCCAAACTCTTCGCATGAAACCGCGGGTTGCGATACTCTGCTCGGGCCGCGGCTCCAACATGGCGGCGCTCATCCGGGCGGCGCGGGATGCGCGCTATCCGGCGGTGGTGGCGCTGGTGATTTCCGACAGGGCCGAAGCGCCGGCGCTTCAGCTTGCGCGCGGAACTGGCGTGAGCGCGGTTGCGGTGGAATCGAAACCGTTCGGCCGGGACCGGCAGGCGCATGAGAGGGCGATCGATTCCGTGCTCGCGGCGGAAAAGATCCAGATCGTCTGCCTCGCCGGCTATATGCGGCTGCTGACGCCGTTTTTCGTCGGCCGGTGGCAGGGGCGGCTGCTCAACATCCATCCCAGCCTGCTGCCGGCATTTCCCGGATTGAACACCCATGAGCGTGCGCTTCAAGCCGGAGCCAAGCTGCATGGCTGCACCGTCCACCTGGTGACCGAGGCGATGGATAACGGTCCCATCCTGGCACAGGCGGCGGTGCCCGTGCTGCCAGGGGATACCGGCGGGACTCTGGCGCAGAGAGTGCTCGTGCAGGAGCATCTGATCTATCCCGCGGCATTGGCGGCCTTCGCCC
>JAJYAF010000289.1 GCA_021779655.1 Pseudomonadota bacterium | reverse complement strand
TGCGTCGTGTAGACTTCCAGCATCCGGCCGCTGCGCGGCGAGTGGGCCCGGGCGGCGAATTGCGGCCCTTTCCCCGGCGTCTTGTCCAGGACGAAGCAATGGTCATAGCCCTGGCCAAGCAGAAGCTGCGGATCGGCCAGGCGAATTCTCGCACCGAAGCGCGCCGGCTCACGAAAATCGAACACGCTGCCCGATACGGGGGCAAGTTCGCCCGTGGGGATCTGCCTGGCATCGGTCGGAAGATAATGGCTGGCCGCGACGGTGATTTCATGATCCAGAACATCCTCCTCCGCCATGTCGCCAAGGTGGAAATAGGGATGCGAGCTGAGATTAACGACAGTCGGCGCATCGGTACGGGCGAGAAGCTCCAAGGTGAGCGCGTTTCCGGCAAGGCGATAGACCGCGTGGACCTTGAGCCTCCCGGGAAATCCCTCCTCTCCATCCGGGCTGATCCGGCCCAGACTGAGTTCCGGTGTGTCGCCTTCGGAAAAGCTCAGCACTTCCCAAGGCTGGTTGCCAAAGCCGCCAGCACCACCATGCAGGATATTGCCCCGGTCGTTCGGCGCGAGCTGCCAGGTTTCCCCGTTCAAAGTGAATCGCGCGTCCGCGATCCGGTTGGCGTAACGCCCCAGCACCGCGCCGAACGAACCGCCCGTGCGGCGAAAAAGGCCGGGATCATCGAAGCCCAGCAGCACATGACCGAACCGCCCATCGCGGTCCGGCGTTTCAAGAGCGGCCAACCGGGCGCCATATTCGATGATGGTCGCGCGCACATGGCGGCTCTGCAGCGTGAAGGGCATGGGGCAGAATTGGGATGCCGCGCATGCATGTAAAAGAGCGAAGCGCTATTTATGCCCCGGGGCCGGAAGCCGGATCGGGCGAAGCCACGATCGTCAAACCATCGGGCGGTGGATAAAGCCCGGGCTACTGCGCGGCCGCGACGGCCACCGGTTTCACGCCCGTCGCCGCCTCTTCGTGTGCCTTCGACGATTTCGCGACATGCTCCGATTTAGCGCTGACCGCGTGCGTTTTTACCCGATGCACGGGATGGACGGCAGGCACCACGGCTACCTGCTCGCCGGGTACACCGGGCGCAAGCGGTGTCACGGCCGGATGCGCGTCCGCCAGCGTCGCGGCGCCGGGCGGCAGATCGGTCACGAAATTGTCCAGATCGTCATTGGTCTTCAGCGCCAGCACGGCCTTGTATTCGGCGATGTTGTTCAGGCAGAACATCGAGCCCTGGTTGATCCCGTTAACCGACTGGTTGTTCGCGAGCAGGGTGATGAACTGATCTTCCTTCGCCCGCCCGCCATAGCCGCCGATCCGCCTGAAATAGTTGTCCATCACATGCTGGTCGGCCAGCACGTGTGGCTGGAACGCCGTCATGAATTGATCATACTGATTTTCCTGCCCGCAGGTGAGAGCAGCCACCATCAGCGCCGATTTCAGGGCGATGATATTGAATGCCTGCTGCACCTGCCGATGCTCTTCCGCCGTGAGATAGACGCGCCGGCTGACTGGCGGCGGCACATCCACCATTACCTGGTAGGGATGCCCAACTGGTTGGGGCGGAAGTGCCACGGCGGCGCGCGGGGGATGCGAGCAGCCCGAAAGACCTGTGGCAAAGCCGGCGCCCAGAACCACGCCATAGGTCGCGCGGCGGAGCCTGGCGCGCCATCCTTCCGGCTCCAGACTCTCGCCCTTGCCAGAGGGCAGGATTTCCAGGTTTTGCAATTCCATGTGAAGCATCGGCACCCCGTTAATCAGAACTGGGTTAATCAGAACTCGGTTAATCAGAACTGGCGGCCTTGCAATCGCGCAAGTCCGCGTCACCATACATTATTTCTGGGATAAACCCAGAACCCCTTAAAAGTAAAATAAATAGATTCCGCGTCCATACGCGCCAGGCTGCCGCCAATAACTCCCCGGCACCGCACAGAGCCACCGGGCTGTTACCGCGAAACCGACTATGCCGCAAACGGGCCAGCTGTGCCAGCGCAATCAGCCTATATCCGCGCGACCCGCAAGGCGTTCGTGGTCCCTGGTTCGCCGAAGGGCACGCCGGCCACAACCACGATCTCGTCGCCCTTCTTCGCGAAACCTTCAAGCCGGGCGGCACGTACCGCGCTGGCCGTCGCCTCGGTCATGGAATGCACCTTACCGGTAAGGAGCGCATGCACACCCCACACAACGGCCAGCCGCCGGGAGGATTGCAGGCTGGGCGTTACCCCCAGAATCGGGCAATCCGGCTTCTCCCGCGCAACGCGCAGCGCCGTCGAGCCGGATTCGGTAAATGCGACGATCGCCTGGGCGCCGATGGTATGGGCCACCTGCACGGCCGCCGCGGCAATGGCATCCGCCGAGGATTTTTCGGGCTCCGGCCGTTTTAGATCAATGCCCATCCGCCAGTCCGCATCCCGTTCCACGCGCGTGACGATGCGGTCCATCATGTTCACCGCTTCCCGCGGATACTGGCCGGCAGCCGATTCAGCGGAGAGCATCACGGCATCCGCGCCGTCATATACCGCCGTCGCAACGTCTGAGGCTTCCGCGCGGGTTGGCGCGGGCGCCGTGATCATGCTCTCCAGCATTTGCGTGGCCACCACGACCGGAATGCCGCGCTGCTGGGCGGCACGGATAATACGTTTTTGCGCTATCGGAACATCTTCCGGCGGCAGCTCGACACCGAGATCGCCGCGCGCAACCATCACGGCATCGGACAAATCCAGGATGGCATTCAGGTTTTCCAAAGCCTGCGGCTTCTCAAGCTTGGTCATGACCAGCGCTCGGCCAGCCGCCACGGTTTTCGCCTGAGCCACATCCTCAGGCCGCTGCACAAAGGAAAGCCCTATATAGTCGATCCCCAAGGGCAGCACAAAGGCAAGATCGTCCATGTCCTTCCTTGTCAGCGCCGGAATGCCCAGCACGACATCGGGAACATTCACGCCCTTGCGGTCGGACAGCACGCCGCCATTGACGATTTCCGTTAACAGATGGTCATCGCGCTTGCGGATCACGCGCAGGCGCAGCTTGCCGTCATCCAGCAGCAATGTGGTACCGATTTCGGCCGCTTCAAGAATTTCAGGATGCGGCAGGCAGACCCTGCGCGTATCGCCCGGAGTCGGGTTGAGGTCGAGCATGAATTGCTGACCCGCCTGCAACTGCACCCGGCCGGACTGGAACTGCCCGACACGCAGTTTCGGCCCCTGCACGTCGGCAAGAATGCCAAGCGGCCGGCTGAACTTCTTCTCCAGCGCGCGGATCATCTCGATCCGGGCGGCATGCTCCTCATGCGTCCCGTGCGAGAAATTCAGCCGGAAGACGTCGGCACCGGCCTGAAACAGCCGGGCAAGCATCTCCGGCGTGGAACTGGCCGGACCGATGGTGGCGATGATCTTCGTCCGGCGGTGGCGGCGTACACGATCGGGCATGGATTCTCAGGAAATATAAATGGCGCGGATGTCGTTGACATTGGTCAAGGTAGGGCCGGTAATCAGCAGATCACCCAGTTTCTCGAACAGCGCGAAGCTGTCATGCGCTTCGAGGATGCTGGCGGGATCAAGGCCAGCGTTTCTCGCGCGCTCAAGCGTATCCGGCGCGATCAACGCTCCGGCCGCTTCCGCATTGCCGTCAATCCCGTCAGAATCAGCGGCGAGAGCATGGATGTTCGCCGCGCCGTCGAGCGCGATTGCGAGGCTGAGCAGGAATTCCATGTTGCGCCCGCCGCGTCCGGCCTTGCCAGCGCCGATTGTCACGGTCGTTTCTCCGCCGGAGAGCAGTAATTTCGAAGCATGGGTCCGCAACGCCTTCTCCGCCATCCCGCGGCCCAGCATTGCCGCCTCACCTTCCAGCGCATCGCCTAGAATCTCGGCCTCTACCCCGTATTCCCCTGCCCGCGCGGCGGCTGCCCGCAGCGCCAGCGCGGGGCTTGCGATGATCCGGTAGTCCGCCCCCTCGATCCAGCTGGGGCCGGAACCGATGGTTGCGGGATCATCGCCCGGGACGTCGGAGATCGCAAGGGTCACAAGCCTGGCCGGCAGGCAGGCGAGCGCGAGCTTGCCG